>JAVBXV010000031.1 GCA_030824405.1 Anaerolineales bacterium
ATCATGAAAGACTTCGGGATCGAAATCGAACGCAGTGGTTATCAATTCTTCAAGATTTCACCTTCCAATTACCAATTACCAATTACCAATTACCCCATTGAATCCGACGCCTCCGCTGCATCCTACTTCTTCGCCGCGCCAGCTATCTGCGGTGGGACAGTGAAGGTAGAAAACATTTCCAAAAAATCCGTTCAAGGTGATATTGCCTTTCTCGATGTCTTGAAACAAATGGGCTGTTCTGTTGAAGAAAACGATAACGCAATCATCGTCCATCGCCCGCAGGGATCGTCCATTGTCGGTGTTGACATTGACATGTGCGACATCCCCGACACCGCCCAAACCCTCGCCGCGATTGTGCCTTTCGCATCATCCCCAACCAGAATCCGTGGCATTGCATCCGCAAGAGTCAAAGAGACCGACCGAGTCTCCGCAACCTGTACCGAACTCAAACGGCTTGGCGTGCAAGTCGAAGAACACGAAGACGGCATGACCATTTATCCATGCCAAACTTTTAAACCCGCCAGCATCCAAACCTACAACGATCACCGCATGGCAATGGCGTTTTCCCTAATCGGTTTGCGCTTCGACGGCGTCACAATTGAAAATCCATCCTGCGTCTCAAAAACCTTTCCCAACTTCTTTGAAGTCCTCGAAACCCTGCGGTAATTTTCATGCCCCATTCTTCATTCTCCATTCCGCATTCTGCATTTCATTTGGGCTTAATTGGCTATCCTCTCGGACATTCCCTCTCACCCAAAATCCACACCGCCGCGCTCAAAGCCTGCGGATTGCAAGGTGACTATTCCCTCTTTCCCATTCACCCCGACGATAAACAAGGATTGCAAGATTTACTCAACCGAGTCCGCGCTGGCGAAATACACGGACTCAACATCACCATTCCGCACAAACAAAATGTGATCGAGTTGATGGATGAACTCACGCCCACAGCCAAAGCCATCGGCGCAGTCAATACAATTTACCTGCGTGATGGAAAACTCGTTGGTGATAATACGGATGCATTAGGATTCCTGGCAGATTTGAAGAAGTTTATTAGGAATCGGGAATTGGGAATTGGGAATGGGGAATCGGCTTTGGTGCTAGGCGCAGGTGGCTCGGCTCGCGCAGTGGTATATGCTTTATTAAATGACGGTTGGAATATCACTCTATCAGCACGACGAATCGAACAAGCCCAACAACTTGCCAATTCATTTTCAAACGACGAAATAAAAATCACAACCTTCACCGACCTTCGACCTTCGACCTTTGACCTGTTGGTAAACACCACTCCCATCGGCATGACTCCCAACATCGACCAATCACCTCTGCCAGAAAATATATCTCTTTCAAAGCAAACAATGATTTATGATTTAGTCTACAATCCACGTGAAACGAAACTGGTCAAAGACGCACGCGCACAAGGACTAAACGCAACCACTGGACTCGGCATGCTCATCGAACAAGCCGCCCTCGCCTTTCAACTCTGGACAGGTCATACCCCGCCGCGTGAAATTCTGCAAACAGCCACTGATAACTGATTACTGATCACTAATTACTTCTCACTGAAATCTGGAGCCCCACATGCCCTTACGCTTTCTCACCGCTGGCGAATCCCACGGACCATCATTAACCGCCATCCTTGACGGTATGCCCGCGGGACTTCCCATCACAACTGAAATTATCAACAAAGAACTCGCGCGCCGTCAGCAGGGATATGGTTCGGGCGGACGCATGAAGATCGAAAAAGATACCGTTCAAATTCTTGGCGGAGTCATGGGCGGCGAAACCACTGGCGCGCCGATCGCCTTGCTCGTCCAAAACGATGACCATGTCAAATGGAAAGGTAAAGCCATCGAGCCGATGACCGCTCCGCGCCCAGGTCACGCCGATCTAACGGGCGCGGTGAAATATGGTTACAAAGATTTACGCCCCGCGCTTGAGCGTGCCTCTGCGCGCGAGACCACCATGCGCGTCGCATCTGGCGCGGTTTGCAAACATTTCCTCGCGCAGTTTGGCATCATCATCGGCGGATATGTTTCGTCCATTGGCGAAGTGCAAACTGATTTTGGCGATATGCCTTTTGAAGAACGCTTCGCCCGTGCCGAAGAATCGGATGTGCGCAATCCCATTGAATCATCCGCGAAAAAAATGCGTGATGAAATTGAAAAAACCATTCATGGCAAAAATACTTTGGGCGGAGTGCTAGAAATTGTCGCGCTCAATCTGCCCGTTGGTCTCGGCAGTTTCGTTCAATGGGATAAGCGCCTCGAAGCAAAACTTGCCATGGCGATCATGTCCGTGCAAGCCATCAAAGGTGTCGAAGTAGGTGACGCGTTTGAAAATGCAAAGCGAATCGGCACACAAGCCCACGACCCAATGACGTTGGAACGTTCAAACGTTCAACGTTCAAGCAACCGCGCAGGCGGAATCGAAGGCGGAATTAGTAACGGACAACCGATCATCATCCGCGCGGCGATGAAGCCGATAGCCACCACGCTTCTTCCCCAGCCGACAGTTGATCTGGCGTCAGGAGCAGAATCTCCCACCAAATATGAACGCTCCGATTTTTGTCCCGTTCCACGCGCTGTTCCCATTCTCGAAGCAATGGTCGCCTTCGTCCTTGCAGATGCACTCATCGAAAAAATCGGCGGCGACTCCATGAATGAAATGAAACCACGCTTCGAAACTTTGCGAAAAGCAACCCTCGAAGATTTGCAAATGGATAACACCCCTCACATATTTTGGGAGTAAAAATGTATTACTCATCATTCATCATTCTGCATTCCTCATTATGAAACACATCTTCCTCTACGGCCCGCCTGGAACTGGTAAATCGACAGTTGGCAAACAACTCGCGCGTAATCTCAAATTGTCCTTCATTGACCTTGACCGTGTCATCGAAACAAATGCGGGCATGTCCATTCCGCATATTATGGAACAGCAGGGCGAATCCACTTTTCGTGATCTTGAATCTTCTGCGTTGAAAAATCTTGTAAATGAACAAGAAAGCATTATCGCTCTTGGCGGCGGTGCTTTATTGCGTGACGAGAATCGTATTTTTGCTGAAGCGCACGGCAAAATTATTTTATTAATGGCTGAAGTAAACACGCTATTGCAAAGATTAAATACTGATTCAAATAAACGTCCCTTGCTTGCAGGTGACGTGAATACAAAATTATCTTCTTTGCTTGCAAAGCGTGCAGAACATTACAATTCTTTCCCGTTGCGTATTCACGTGGACGGTAAATCTGCCGAGCAAAATGCACATCAGGTGCAGGTTACACTTGGCAGGCATCATCTCTCCGCGATGGGGGAGTATGACTCTGTCGTCGGCCAGGTTTCCAGCCTGATAAATTTCTCCATGCAAAATCCTATTATTGTGGCCGATGAAAATGTAGCAAAATTTCATCTTGAAAAAATAAGTGCGGTTTTGCAATCCTCTGGTTTTGAATCGAAATCTGTTGTTGTCCCAGCGGGTGAGCAGCATAAAAACCTCGAAACGATTTCAACTTTATGGAAAGCCTTTCTTGAAAACGGACTTGACCGCAAGAGTACGGTGATTGCTTTGGGCGGCGGTGTGCTCAGTGACATGACAGGTTTTGCCGCATCCACTTATATGCGCGGAATTAATTGGATTGCTGTGCCAACCACTTTACTTTCAATGGTGGATGCGTCACTTGGCGGAAAGACGGGATTTGATCTGCCTGAAGGCAAAAATTTGATCGGCGCATTTTATCCGCCAAAGTTGGTGTTGGCTGACCCGCAATTACTCAATACACTCCCCGAAGCGGAGTTGATCTCTGGCATGGCGGAAGTGGTCAAGCATGGCGTTATTTCTGACCCTGAATTATTTGCATTATGTGGGCGCGGATTGGATTGGGTGAAAAATAATCTCGAAGAAGTTGTCAAACGCGCGATGTCGGTGAAGATCAAAGTGATCGAAGAAGACCCGTATGAAAAAGGAATCCGCGCGGCGTTGAATTTGGGGCATACAGTGGGGCACGCGGTGGAACTGGTTAGCAAGTTCAACTTGCGGCATGGAGAGGCGATTGCCATCGGAATGGTGGCTGAGGCGAAGTATTCTGCTCGGGTTGGGCTGGCAGGCGTCGGGTTGGTGGATGCGATTGTCGAGTCGCTTGAGGCGTTGGGACTGCCCATCCAAATCCCAGAAGAGATGCCACGCGAGGAAATTATCCGCGCGATGCGGGTGGATAAGAAAAAGAATGCAAAGGCTATTCGCTTTGCGCTGCCGGTTGAGATTGGGCGCGTGGAATTGGTGGATGTGACCGATTTGGAGAAAGTAATTGACAATTGGGAGATACTATGAAAATATTAATTTTGCATGGCCCAAACTTAAATTTGCTTGGCACGCGCGAACCTGAAATTTATGGTGCGATGGCTTTGGATGATATTAACGAAAAGATGATCGCGTTGGGGGAAGAGTTGGGCGCTGAAATAAAATGCCTGCAATCGAATCACGAAGGTGCGTTGATCGATGCGTTACAGGATGCGCGCACA
>JAVBXV010000447.1 GCA_030824405.1 Anaerolineales bacterium
GCTCACAGCCCCGCCGATAACTGCTTCTGCTTCGAGGATAATTTCTCCTCCACTTTTGGTGAACTTCACCGCGTTGTGGATCAGGTTCACCAGCACCTGCTCCAAACGAGATTTGTCCGCGCGAATGTTCGGCAGATCGTCGGCACACACCACAGACAGCTTCAAGCCAGCGCGTTCCGCCTGCATCTTCATTCGGTCAGATACAGAATACAATAAAACAGTCGGCCGCAGCGGCGCAAAGACAAGCTCCACCTGCCCAGACTCAATGCGTGAAAGATCAAGCAGTTCCTGCGCCATCTGAGACAGCGCGTCTACTTCAGTGCTGATCCTGCCCAGGAAACGCGGACCAGCTTGCGGGTCGGCCAGAGCGCCGTCTTGCAGCGTCTCCGTGAGGGCTTTGAGTGAAGCCAGCGGCGTCCGCAATTCGTGTGAGACGTTTGAAATAAAATCCCGCCGTACCGTTTCGAGTTTACGCACGCGGGTGAGATCCTGCACGAGCAGCAAACTGCCGCCTTCATGCGAATCGGGAATGACGAACAATTGTAAAAATTGACGGCGCGTGGGCAGCTCCACTGATTCACTTTGCATCTCGCGCGTTTGCTGGCAGCGGCGCCACGCCTCGATCAATTGATGATTGCGCACCACTTCGGCAACGCTGTATTCAATTGGGTCGTTGATGTCGAAAAGTCTGCGCGCCGCGGGGTTGGCAAACTGCACCCGCCCGTTCGCATCGGCGATCAACACGCCATCGGTGAGCTGTTCAAGTACAGTGGCAAGGCGCGCATTTTCAGAATCGAAAACAGCAAGTTGTGCAGAAAAATTTGCGCGCAATGCAGCGATGGCATTCGAAAGATCTTCAAACCCTTTTACATCTGTGGGGAAATTTTCAGGCTGGCTGCGCACCGTGCGCGCATATTGATTGACACGCCGCTGCAGATCAAAATATCGCCACGCAAAAAATGCAGCGGCGATAATCAGAAAAAATATCACAACAAAGATCGGCAAACTCATTTTGAGTGATTACCCTTCAAATCGATAGCCCCCGCCGCGCACAGTCACAATGCGGACAGGGTTGGCGGCGTCCTTCTCAATTTTCTGGCGCAGCCAGCGAACATGCACATCCACCGTGCGGCTGTCACCAACGAAATCCCAGCCCCAAACTCTTTCCAAAACAAATTCGCGTGAGAGCATTTGTCCGCGATGTTCGGCGAGGAACAGGAGCAATTCATATTCCTTGGGTTTGATCTGGATCGGTTCGTTGTTCATAGTCACTTCACGGCGCGTGAGGTTGATCACGAGATCGTCAAACTTGAGCGTTTCATGGCGGGTTGTGGCGGGCACACCCTGCCCATTTCTTCACGCAGTAAGCGGGTGCGTCTTAATTGTGCCTTCACACGCGCCATTAATTCGCGCATTGAAAAAGGTTTGGTCAGGTAATCATCCGCACCCACTTCAAGGCCCACCACGCGGTCAATTTCATCGTCACGCGCGGTCAGCATCAGAATGGACGTGGTCATTTCCTTGCGCAAGATCCGCGCCACTTCAAACCCGTCCATTTCAGGGAGCATGATATCGAGTACGATCAGGTCAGGCCGCATTCGCCGCGCAGCTTCGAGGGCAGAACGTCCATCGCCCACGATCTCCACGGTGTAGCCTTCTTTTTTCAAACTATATGCAAGCGTCTCCTGCAAAGAGAGCTCGTCTTCAACGATCAGAATATTTTCAGACATTGAGAAAACTATACCATAAAGAAAAAACCGTCTGTTAAGGTTATGTTAAAGAAAAATGACCTGCTGTACGGGGCAGGTCATTTTTACAACTATTTCACTTGAAATGTCAGCGTTTCATCGAGTGAGTTGTTCAAGCTCAATTCAAGTTTGTAATTTCCCACAGGCCACGGATTCAAAGTAGCGGATAATCCACGGTCGCCTGCTTCCATAACATCAACAGTACTGTATATCTCAAAATTTTCTGGATAAAACTCCGCATCAATCGCGATCCATTTCATACCGACGCGCCGAATCCCTGAAGGATCATTGAGATCGAAAAATACATACACCGTTTGCGGTGGAGAAAAAACATCGCTTTTCACTTTCCCCTCTGGGTCCAACGCCAAATAGACATTCGAGAGTCCCAGCTCAGGTGTGGGAGTGACAGGAAGTTCTGTCGGTGTGCTGGTTGATTCAGGTGTGAAAGTGGCTGGCGGCAATGTATCTGTGGGGATTGCTGTAGGAAAGGGAGTAAGGGTCGGTTCCGAACTGGCGCGCTCCATGAGGCTGGGGGCAACCGAAAGGATGGCAGCCACCAGTGTGGTGACACTGCTGATAATTGCGATCAGCAAGCCCTGGCTCATTTTTTTCTTGCGGGGAACCTCTACGGTTTTTTTCTTGTTTTTAGGTGCTTGCGCCATGGTTGCTCCATCCTTGGATAATTAAAAATTATTGTATGGACTTACAAATTGAAAGTCAAGCAATTGTATTTGAAACTCCCAAAGATCAATCTCTCTGCAATGAAACCCACATAAAACCCGAGTAAAATCATCTAAATACCTATCGTCTAACAAAGACTATGACACGAGACTTTCAATATACCTGGAGTTACGAACTAAAGTCCACACCTGAGGCGCTCTGGCCGCTTGTCTCGGACACCAACCGCTTCAACCGTGATACAGGCCTGCCCCCCGTGCAAATGCTGGGCATCGAGAACCGTGTCAAACGTGTAAAGTTCAACATACCGCTGGTCAACATTCAATGGGACGAAGAACCCTTTGAATGGACCTACCCCGGGCACTTCGGAATTATCCGCCGTTATCATAATGGTCCGCTCAAAGAAATGCGCGTGGATTGCAGGCTCGAAAAACTTGAGGCAGGCGGCACAAGGCTCACCTATAAAGTTTGGGCAACCTCGCGAAATCTATTGGGCAACCTTGCCATCCCATTTGTCATTGGTTTTTTTAGTGCCAGAAAATTTAGCAGCACCTTTCACACTTATGACCGCATCGTTGCACGCGGCGGTTCGATCATCACCATCTCAAAGGGTAGAAATCTCTCTTCGAATGGCCACACCAAATTCAAGGCGCTGAATGAGCGCCTGCGTCAACAAGGTGTGGATGAAAGAATCCTGATCAATCTGTATGAGTTCGTTCATCGCGCCGACGATATATCCGTGCAAAGAATGAGGCCGTATGCGCTCGCAGATACATGGGGATTGCCGCGCCGTGCGGTGCTCGAATCGTTTTTACATGCCACACGCATTGGCCTCTTTGACATGTATTGGGATATTCTCTGCCCCGAATGCCGCGGCGTAACCAATGATTACGAAAAGCTGGGGGATATTCATTCTCAGGCACATTGCAACACCTGCCAGATCGATTTCAACGCCAGCTTCGATCACAATGTTGAAGTCATCTTCCGCCCCAACCCATCCGTGCGCCCGGTGGATACAAAACTTGAATTTTGCGTGGGCACTCCGCAGCGCCAGCCGCACATTGCACTTTCATTGATCGTGCCGCCTGGCGAAGAGCTGCCCGTAACCACCATGCTCGAACCTGGCCGATACACAGCCCGCGCCGCCGATCTAAGCGGCTCACAAATTCTGGTCGTGACGAAGGATGGCGCAGAGCGTGCAGACATTCGCGCAAATGAAAAAGGCTGGCCGTATGATGTGACCAAGATCAGCCTCACTCCGCGCCTCAACCTGATCAATGAAACCAAGCAGGTGCTTACTTTTGAGTTGACGCGCACCGCCTGGTCAGATCAGGCCGCCACCGCCGCAGACGTGACCACATTGCAGACCTTCCGCGATCTGTTCTCCACCGAAGTGATTCGCCCAGGTGAAGAAATTTCTGTTGGCTCGATCACGTTGATGTTCACCGACTTGCGCAATTCGACCAAACTCTATCGTGAGATCGGTGACGCCCCAGCCTTTGGACGTGTGCGCGAACACTTTGAAATTTTGCAGCAAGCCGTGGACGCGGAAAGCGGCGCGATCGTGAAGACCATGGGCGATGCCATCATGGCCACCTTCCGCACGCCAGCCTGTGCCATCCGCGCGATCTGGAATGTGCAAAAAGAACTTGCATCCAGAGGCGAACCTGCCTTATCGATCAAGGTGGGTATCCATCATGGCCCATGTATTATCGTGAACTTAAACGACCGCCTCGATTACTTTGGTTCCACGGTCAATATCGCCGCACGCCTGCCGCATTTCTCAGCAGGCGGAGAAGTGATCTTCTCCGAGTCAATTCGCAACGACCCTGAAGTGACCGAATTTCTGGAGAAGAACGCCAAGCCGAATTCACTGTCCCGATTTACCAGTGAAATACGCGGGTACGATCAATCGATCGAGCTATGGAAGATCAAGGTCTGATCTAGTATTCATCCTCTTTAAAACCAAAACACCCGCGAAGGATTATTTCGCGGGTGTTTTTGATTCATTATGTCACTTTTGAGACAAACCTAATTACATATTTCTACTGCGAAGGCTTCTTTGATTTGCGGGTAAACCATTTCCAAAGCGCCCAGAGGATCAAAACGGGGGGAGCAAAGATCGGGACAAATACAAGGAAGACCCAGATCAACAGATCCACAATTCCCTGATAGGCCGATGTGACCGCCTTGCTGGCATCTTTGACAGTTTCGCCAGGATTCCAAACATTCGGCACAGGTGTCGGCGTAGGCGTGGATATGATCTCTGGCAGAACAGGCTCAAAGTTGATCGTGATCGTGGAATAAGCAGAGCGATCCTGCAAATAATTCATCTGCCCTTTGATCTGCTCGATCTGTGCCTCTATGTTGGCAAGCTCCTGATTAATACGCAGAGCTTCATCCACAGTTTTGGCCTGATCGAGAAAACCCTTGATGCGTTCACGGGTAGCCTCAAGATTGGTGATTTGCGATTGCAGATCTACAAATTGATTGGTGACGTCTTCACCAGAAGCAACCTCATCCAATACTTGAACAGCCAGTCCGCGCATACGGGTGAGGGTGCGTTCAAATTCATCGACGGGCACGCCAATGGTAATGGTGGCATATTTATAATTTCCGCCATCCATCCAGGGTTGATACCAAACTCGCGAGCTGATGATGTATCCATTGACATCGCCAATGGCCTGCGTGGCACGGTCAATGGCAAGGTCGGTATCTTCAACCAACAGCTTGATATCCGCATTCTTGATGATCATGTGCGAGGAAGCAAAAGCAGCCGCCTCCTGTCCAGTTTGTTTGTCAGGAGCAGCCAACTCTTGAGAGACAACTCCTGCCGCATCCATGGGAGCCATCTCTGCCGCGGAAGGTTCAATCGCGGCTGGTGCTTCTGAATCGAAATAATAAGCAGCAGGCGCCTCTGTAGCGGCGGCTCCACCTCCACAGGCAGCAAGGAGAATGCCTGCCAGCAAGACGAACAAAACAAGAACTCTGAAACGTGTTTTCATCTTTTCCTCCAATCAAATTAATTTCGGCGTTGTGGAAGTGACGACAAGCAAACAGAAAAGGTTCCGCATATTCGTTTTTAGAAAGTCAGGTAGATCAACACTCTCAATATCCCCACGACAAAAATGGATTAACGGCGCGTGACCATTTCCTCCAGCAGTTTCAACAATTTACCTGAGATCACTGCACGGCTAAAATTCCACTCCAAATATCTGCGCCCGAGCATGCCCATCTCACGGCTGTAATCAGAATTGACAGCCAGCGTTTTGATCGCATCCGCCAACTCCAGCGGGCTGCCTGGCGGCACAAAGATTCCGCAATGCGCCTTTTGCACCACATCCCGAATGACACCATCGATCGCAAGCACAACAGGTTTTCCAGCCGCCATGTAATCAAAGACTTTATTCGGGTACGTGGTTTTATATTCATCGATCGGTTTCAAGATCGCAATGCACACATCCGCGCCCGCCAACGCCTGAGCCATTTCCGTTTTTGGAACAGAAGACAAAAAGGTCACGTTCGATAAATTCATTTCTTTAGCAAGCGCCTGCAAAGCAGGTTTTTCCTTGCCATCGCCCAGCAGAACGATCTGAATATCATTGTCAGGCAGCAGCAATCTGGCCGCATCCAAAAGCACGGTCAGATCATTCGACATACCATGCGCACCCGCATACAACGCCACAAATTTATTCTGCAACCCATGAGACTCACGGAAGACTCGCCCATCGTCATCAGGATCGAACATGGATGGGTCTGCGCCATTGGGGATCAACGCCACGCGCTTCGCTCCGCGGCTGGTAACTGGTTCAAAAAAGCCCGGGCTGTTAACCATCACCCGGTCTGCCCCGCGATACAGAAATCTCTCCAGCCATTCAGAGAGGCGGATCAAGATGGGGTTCTTCAACACCCCCACCGCAATCGCAAACTGCGGCCACAGATCGCGCACCTCGAACAGGAACGGCACGCGTTTGATCCTTGCCAACAGCCACGCCGTCACTCCCTGAAAGATCGGCGGAGACGTGCCCCAAACCAGATCCACGTGTTTGACGCGCAGACCAATCCAAAAAGAGGAGATCATAAAAGAGAAGAAGGCCAGTATCCGATGAAAAAATGACTTGTGATGCGCGTCATACACAGACGCACGCAAAATGGTAACGCCTTCCATCTCTGTATCTGCCTGCTTCGTATGGCCGCCCGTGATATAGCTGATCGGTGAAGCAATGACCGTTACTTTATGTCCACGTGAAGTGAGCAGACGCGCGAATTCAAAATGACGAGTCCCACCGGGCTCGCCAAGAGAGGCAAATGCTTGATGAATGATAAGAATATGCATAATTGATAACAGACCGCGAACCATGGAGGATGGGCAACGGAATCATTGTTGTCCATCCTCCATGGTCTATTCGATGATTATAACCGCCCCCACAGGCCAGCCCTCTTTCACAGACTGTACCGTCAACTCTGCCAACTCTCGCGGCAAGACATTGTTATTCAAGACTTCAGACAGCTCCATCCAGATCGGCTGGTAGCTGCCGTGGACAGGGTTGAACTCTCCAAATTCCTCGCCCGTCCCCGTGCCAAATTCGCCGCCGATCTTTTCAACCAGAAAATAAACTTGTAAATTCCCCTGAAAATGAACATCCGCAACTTTACGGAGCACCTTCACGCGCAAGCCCAATTCCTCTTCCATTTCACGCGCGGCTGCCTGCTCATAGGATTCGCCTTTGTCCACGCCGCCGCCTGGGAAGGAGAAATAATGCCTGTCCCCACGGTGGCGCTCGATCAACGCAAGTTTATTATCTTCGATCAAAATACACCCAGCCCGAATTCTCATTAGCCCTCACCTATTTGGAAAAACCAAACTCACTTGTCAACGTCACATGATATGGAGATGACACTTCAAACGCAAAGGATAACGCAGGAGATTTCTCTCCGTAATTGCGCGAGACCCAGCCTTCATAAGGCTTCACATCCCGCTCGCCATAGACCAACTCGCCAGCGCGGACCATGGAAATATTCGAGAACGGGAAATTGGATTCAACATTTAAAGTAATCAACCCCTGCGCCGTGCGGATCTGGATCTTGCACCCCAGCTCACTCTCCTCGACCTGCCAATCTCCATCCACCAGCAGCCAATGCAGGCGATAGATGTGCGGCCTTCTGCGTGCAGCCAGCAGCCAATCTTCCACGCGCCAGAGCTCATCATTGAAGACAGTCACCATGCGTTCATGCTTCACGCCCAACCTGCGATAGCCTGTGTGATGAGCTTTAATTTTATGTAATATTTTTTCGTCCAGCTCGATGACTGGTTTCACAAATGCGCTCGCCCAATCCAAAACCAGAAACCTGCCAGAGCGGGTCATCTGATCTTTGCCATCCACAGTGACTGTGTTATGCACACGCGTTGTTACCAGCGGGTTATCCCAAGGCGACTCTGCGTTATATAAATACGTGCCTGCATCCTGTGTGATGTTTTGTCCACGCCACCATAGATCAAGATGCAACTGATCCATGTGCGAGAGACGTGATTTGAAATGAGATGCGCGTACATATGCCCACGAATTTTTTCCGCGAATGTTATCGGTGAGATACGCATCCGAATCACTTTCACGAGATGCAGCTTTGAGCCCAAGCCATGCAGACATTTCGTCCCACACGCCTGAGGTCAAACTGTTGCGCAAGAACGCGCGCGCGGCGGCTTGCACGGTGGGTCGGTAATCGTTAAACGGGGTCACACTCAAAGGGAAGATCAAAGCTCCATCGTTGGCACCCAGGTTCGGGGTTAGGCCTGAGGCGTTGTCGAGGAGTGAGAAAAGCCAGTGAGTTGAACGTGCCAGAGCTTGTGAAGTGTTCGAAGAAAAGACATCCCGTTTAATAAAATTGATCCACAAGGCGGTGTGCAGCATCACGCGATGATAATTCGTGCTGTGCTGAATGTACTCGCCATAATTGCCGATCTGATTTTGAAACGACCAATTGAGCCAGCGCCAGCCGAGTTTTCGCCAATTGGAATTTTTGAAAAATAATCCCGCCGTATAAATTGCAGCGGCTTCAGTGACGAGATGATTATTATTTTGCGAACGCGCATACACCAGCGTGGACGGAATACGACTCGCGTGCTGATAAATGGACTGACGAAGCGCCGCGCTTCTTTCCGCGCTGGTGGCGGGTGCGGTCTCGAAGACATGCGCCGCCCAAACCAGCGCCAGCATGCGGATCGCAACCTCTTGCCCATTCATCCAATGCGGGCCGAGGTTGGCGGGATTGTTCTGCGTGAACGATTCGAAATATTTCCAGAAGGCTTCGGCGTATTGATCGTCTTGCGTTAAATAAAATGCGCGGCCAAGCGTGAACGCAAACGCAAAGCGGGCAGGCTCCCAAAGATACTTGATATCGTTGTGAAGAAAAGTGAATGAGGAAAGAAGTTTGTGATCGGATTCATAGGCAGTCCAATGCTGCAGAGCTTGGGCGTATTTGAAATCAAGCGCAACCGTTTCGCCAAAGATGCGGACTTTCCCCGCGACAATTTCATCTGCTTCTTTTAAAAGAATGACTTTGCCATCTTCACCGAGTATTTGAAAAAGTTGTTCACGCGAAGGCAGGGTAAATAATTGAGCAGAACTCAACTGACCAGTCTCTGTTCTTCTACTCTCGATTCTCTTGTAGTGCCCCGTGAACAAACCGAATTTATACAACGCAAACAACGCCAGCGGACGAAGCCCGAACTGGCTCAGGAATTTAAGCGCGGTGAAAAATCTTGAGATCATTTACGAAACACGTCCCAAATGAGCGAATACACGAAACAGAACAGCAACATGCAAGGCATGATGGAATTTTCCATCTTTCGCAATGGCGAGCAATTCATCCAAAGGAATCAATTGCACTTCAATATCCTCGCCGTCATCCAGATCTTGTTCTGTAATTTTTTCGGCATCGAGGGCCAGAAAGCAATAGAGCTTATTAATTTGATTGGCAGGGTTCGGGTAAACCCAACCCACTTCCACTATATTTGCAGAAGCGTAGCCTGTTTCTTCCGACAGTTCCCGTTTGACGCCAGCGAGCGGAGATTCGCCATCTTCGACAATGCCGCCAGGCAGTTCCAATAATACATCTTCCACGCCGTGACGGTATTGCTTGACCAATACAACTTTCTGATCTTTGGTGATGGCAACAACATTGGCCCAGGTGCGAAACTCCATCACCGTGGCATTCAGCAGTTTGCCATTGGACAACTCGCAGGTATCCACCCGAAATTTCGGTTGAATGTAATTTGATTCCAACACCTTCCACGGCTTGAGCGACATGGCTTACGCATCCTCGGTTTCGCGCGCGATCTTGTTGATCTCGTCGAGACTCGCGCCTTTGGCTTTTTCAAGGCGTTCAAAGCGTTTCGCAAATTGGCTCATCGCATAATTGACAAAGTCCTCTTCGATGAGGCCGAACGGAACCACTTCGTAACGAGCGAACGCATCGCCGATCACGCCAATGGCTGAAGGCAAAAGAATATTCATATGCATTTGAAGATTGTCCCATTCACTCGGATGCTCCGCGATCAAGCGCGATAAAAGATACACGCCATACGCAATGTGACGGGACTCGTCCTGCTTGAGCAAGCCGATCCCTTTTCGTAAACCAGGCAGCAGGTCATTGCGTTCGAGCATGGTGAAGAACGCCTGATAGCCCGTCTCCGCGAGCACGCCTTCGACGACCATGTTGTAGGTTACAGAGGCGGTAATTTGATTCGCAGGCGAGGCATCTGTCCGCAGGGCATTGAGCGCGGCGGGAAGCGCTTCATAAAATAACTGACGATAGTTGTCGCCGTGGTAATGACTGAAATCCACATGCACTTCGGCAACTTCATCCATGAACCTTCTGAAAAAATCAACATGTTTGGATTCTTCGAAAAGGAACGTGGTCAGGAACATTTCCTCTTCGAGGCGGCCTTCCTGCGCGATCACCTGGATCAGCGGAAGCAGATCCAGCGTCACCGCCTCCTCGCCCGCCACGAACATGGACAGGAGCAGCCAGACCAGATCTTTTTCTTCATCAGTGAACTTCGCCCAATCCTGTTTGTCTTTTGAAAAATCAATATCCGACGGATTCCAGATGCCAAGTTTTTTGGCTTTTTCATATAACTTCATGGGCGGCAATTCGCGGTTCAATCCACGAGTGGTGGTGGTGAAGGAAGTGTGGGGCATGAGTTCTCCAGTGCTTGGGCTAAGGTGTGGATAATAAAAAGTGGAAAGTAGTGCTGTGATTATACAGCCCTGCTTTCCACTTTTCGTTTTTATTTTTTTCTTAAAATCGATCCAACCGCAGCGGACTTAAACTGAAAGCTGGTTCCTGTCCATTGACTAATTCGGCTACGACCTGGCCTGTCCCTGGACCAAGCGATAAGCCGAGCATGGCATGCCCCGTGGCGAGAATTAAATTGCTGTGATTCGGCGATCTTCCAATGATGGGCATACCATCAGGCGTGGTGGGACGTAAGCCCGCCCAGGTTTCTTTTATGTCAAGTTTTTCATCGAGCGCAATATATTCTCGCGCAGAGTTTTCGATGCGTTGAATCCAAAGCGGGTTGGGGGTTGTGCTTCCATTGCCCACTTCAAGACGGCCTGTGAAACGCAAGACATCTCCCATCGGCGAAACGGCGATTCTACGCTCGCCAAGAATCAAGGCATGGCTCGGCATGTGCTTGGTGGCAGACATGGTCAGGCTGTATCCGCGCGCTGGCTGGATGGGAATGTTTAATTTCAAATCGCGTGCAACGGATGGAGTGAATGCACCTGCGGCGAGAATGATCTGTTCCGCTTCGAAATCACCTGCGCTGGTTTTGACTTTGGTGATCTTTCCGTTTGCAGATTCAAACCCAGTGACAGGCGTGTGCTCAAGCATCTCCGCACCCATCGCGCGGACGCGGTCACTTAATAGTTTGAGAAAGACCGCAGGGTTGAGATGTGAGTCACCTGTAAAATGCACGCCGCCGATGATGTCATCTAATGCGGCGGGTTCCACTTCATGCACCTTGGATCTATCGTACACGTCCACTGGGATGCCATGCTTCTGCATGAGTTCACCTTCGTGTTTGCCGCCGTTGAAAGCCGATTCTGTTTTATATAAAAAGAGTAAACCTTTTTCTTGATATGAGCAGTCAAATTTTTCTTCGGCAATTAACTGTGCAAAATTTCTGGCGCTCAATTGACCGAGACTATTCAACGGCGCAATCGCACGCTGTACATTAGATTTATTACAAGCCAGCACAAATTGCAACAGCCATGAAATATATTTTGGGTCGAGGCTGACCTTCATCCCAAACGGACTGTGCACAGGGTCGAGCATCCACTTGAGCGCGGAGGTTACTACTCCAGGCGCAGCCAGTGGAATGATGTGACTCGGCACGATATGCCCCGCATTGCCCGAGCCGCTGCCTTTGCCAATTTCTTTAGCGTCGAGGATGGTGACTTTGCGCCCAGATTTCAAAAGATAGTAAGCGCAGCTTAATCCCACGGGTCCGCCGCCGATGATGAGGATGTCTGTTTTTGTTGTCATGGTTTACTCTCATTTTCATATGGTGGTTGAGTAGTCCCGCATGCTTTTTGCGGGACGTATCGAAACCACACCTTTGAATTTCAATTTTTCTTGTGATTGGTGGTTTCGGTACGACGGCGGAAGAGCATCGCCGTCTACTCAACCACCGAGGTTTCATTGAATAGCGAGTCGTCTTTGATTTTACTTCTATCGAAAATCTTCTTTGCTAATGCAGGCAATAATTCTGATTGACCATTTATCAGCGCTTCACGTTTTGCCCTGCGCCAGCCCTGGACTTGCTTCTCGCGGTAAAACGCTTCATCAACACGTTCATATTCTTCACAGTAAACTAATTTCACAGGCAGGCGTTTGGATGTGTAGTTTGCGCCAATCCCCGCTTGATGTTGAGACAAGCGGCGTTTTATGTCTTTGGTTGAACCAACGTAATATGATTCATCACAACATTCGAGAATATACATCCATGCCATAAAAAGTTTTATCCATATTGGTGGTTGAGTAGGGTCGAGCGATAGCGAGACCCGTATCGAAACCACACCTTTGAATTTAATATATGCCTATTATGCTGGTTTCGATACGGCGGCGAAGAGCATGCCGCCTACTCAACCAGCGGGGTTGGATATTTATCAAATTCCGCTTCCGAACGGATCGCGCTCATCCACCAAGATCATGCCCTCGGCCATGACCCATGCTTCGCCTGTGATGGTGGGGATGATGTTGTCACCATCCAATTGCACACTGCCTTCGAAGATACTGCCGACGACGCTTTGTTGTTTCCACGTTTGCCCAATCTGCAATTTTCCATCGGAATATAAACAGGCGAGTTTTGCGCTGGTGCCTGTTCCGCAGGGTGAGCGGTCGTAGGCTTTGCCTGGGCAGAGGACAAAACTTTTGCTGTCGGCTGCAGCAGTGGACGCGAATAATTCGATGTGGTCGATCTCGGCGCCATTCGCGCCTGTGATGCCGTTGGCGGTTAATTCCTCGCGCACACGCCACGAGAAATCGGTCAGCGCTTCGAGGTTTTGCATGGACACGTCCAAGCCGTGATCGTGCGTGAGAAAAAACCAATTGCCGCCCCACGCCACGTCACCATGGATGGTTTTGCCTTCTACTTCAACTGGGATATGAGTCAGATGGCGATAGGCGGGAATATTTTTGACTGAGACGCGATTCGGGTACATGTCGTTCCCCAAAGGGGACGCTGTGCGAGGGCGCTCTTGGTTTTCGCCCGAAGCAATCTCCCTATCAACTGGAGGTTGCTTCGTCGGGAAGAGCAAGTGCCCTCCTCGCAACGACATGGGATGCAGAGTTGCTTCCACAACCCCAACAGGAGTTTCCACCCGAATCACGCCAGGCTGAACTTTTCCAAGATAGGCGAGGGATGCGATCAGGCCGATGGTGCCGTGTCCGCACATGCCAAGGTAGCCGACGTTGTTGAAGAAGATGACTCCGAATTGACAGGTTGGGTCGGCGGGTTCGACGAGCAATGCGCCGACGAGCACATCTGATCCGCGGGGTTCGTTGAGGACGGTGGTGCGGAAGTCGTCGTGGTCTTTTTTCAGGTTGGATAATTTATCAGCAACAGAACCAGTTCCGAGGTCGAAGGGAGGCGTTTCTATTAAACGGGTGGGCTCTCCGCCCGTGTGCGAGTCTAAGAAGGGGATTCGTTTCATCGGGTAGACATCCAAAAAATTCTTAACCACAAAGGGCACGAAGGAAAACCTTTGTGCCCTTTGTGGTTGGCGGGTTATAAATTTACGGCGAGTTTGAAGACTTGCTCGAAGGCGACGCGGTCTACGTCTGTGATGGGGAGCAGGGGCTGGCGCGGACCGCCGACGGGGATGCCCATCATTTCACAGCCGAGTTTGACCTTTTGGGTGTAGCCGCCGCTTTCCATATTGCGGAGCATGGGCAGGAGTTTGCTCATGTGCGTGCGGGCGGTGACGAAGTCGTTGGCGAGCGCGGCTTCGAGCACTTGCAAATGCTGTAATGGGGCGCATGAGGCGGCGCCGCCGATCCATGAGGTTGTACCCCACAGGAAGTAGTCGAGCGCCTGGTCGTCGGAGCCGCAGATCATTTGATAGCGGTCGCCGTAGCGCAGACGGAACTCGTAGACGCGGGACATGTCGCCGCTGGCTTCTTTGATGCCGATGATGTGATCGTATTTGGTAAGACCGTCCATCACTTCGTAACTGACTTCGGTGCCCGCGCGCCAGGGGAAGTTGTAGAGCACGATCGGAATTTTGACGGCTTTGGCAACGGATTCATAATGCGCGAGCAACTCGCTCTGGTTGGGACGTGAATACGGCGGGACGGCGACCATCAGCGCGTCGTAGCCCATGCCTTCGGCGATCTGCGAATAGCGGATAACATCGCGCGTGGCGCCAGAGTTTGTGCCTGCAATCAGCGTGGCCCGCCCGTTGACTTTCTCTTTGACGAATTTGAAAATCTCCAAACGCTCGGCTTCGGTGAAGGCGTAGACTTCGCCCGTGGTGCCGCCTGGGACAAGGCCTGCAATTTTGTTGGTAATCAGAAATTCGATCAGTTGTTCGAGGACAGGGTAGTTGATGCTTTCATCTGCGTTGAAGGGGGTGACGATGGGGGCGTATATTCCTTTAAGGTTCATAAGGTTCTCCAGTTAGAAAGTTTGAAGGTTTCGCTCTAAGTTTTTATTGTTGTTTGTTTTTGCCTGTTTTTTTTGATTCTGCTAACACTAGCAATTTATTTACTAGGCTTAAAGATAAATCTACATATCTTATTGCTTCACTTGTTGTAATCAAAATATCTGAATGATGTGCTGCGCTATTCCTCATACTTCTGAGTTCTTTGTACAGGCTCAATGTACCTATGTCTAATATATTATCAGCAGCCAATTTGTCGACAATTTTATACCCAGCTATTTTTCCAGAAACATCATAACCACGTGCGTCTGCTAATTGCATTGTTGCAAACTCAACCGCTTTCCAAGAATCTGCTATTGCCGCTGCAGGAGAAATTTCAGCAATTGATTTCATCTTTTCATATAGCGACATATCTTGTTTGAATGAAGGCAACTCAACCTTTTCAGCCGAAGGGAGGCTTAACCCTTTAGCGCCTTTTTCAGCATTGACTAGCTTTTGACCAAATTCAAACTCAACACCCTGCCATTTCATTTTTTCAACATTTTTGAGCAATTCAATAAATGGTTTTCTCAATAACAAAACAATAAAGAAGGTTATTATCGGCCAAGCAAGGGCTTGAACTAACCCTACAATAAGTTGGTTTGAATCCATAACTACTCCTTTTGAGCACCATAAATTTTGACATGATGGGTTTTTCTTCCGTTATTATAACCAGTGCTTGACGGAAAATTGAGAAACCGTCCACGAATATAAACACGAATTCACGAATGCGATTCTTCAATTCGTGAATTCGTGACCTATTCGTGGATGGAATTTCCCTCAGTGGATGTGGGCCAGGGTTTATTCAGGAGAGAACAGGGGACACCACCATACGAAAACCGAGGTAGTTGTAGACGCCGAAGATGGAGTAGGCAAAGCGGCAGGCACAGCGCGCGTCCTGATAACTGTAACCGAAGGACCCACCGCGTAGCACATGGATGTCTGAAACTTTTTCATCCTCGCGTCCATCTTTAACATTATATGGATATTTTTTCTTCAAACTGTGTGTCCATTCCCAAACATTGCCGCTCATGTCCGCACAGCCATAATGAGAATCGCCTTGCGGGGAATATAAACCCACAGAAGTAGTATCGAGTTTTCCGCCTTCTTTTGTGTTGCATTTATTTTTATCAAATTGACTGCCCCAAGGATATTCTCGTCCATCTGTTCCGCGCGCGGCTTTTTCCCACTCGGCTTCGGTAGGCAGACGCAAGACCAAACCCGAAGGCAACTCTTTTTTTAGCAGGTTATTCACCCATTGGCAATATTCCATTGCTTCTGTCCATTTGACATAAACAACGGGATGGTCTTTCTTCTTTTCCCAGTCATCTACGGGGTGTTTGATTCCTTTGGATTTGGCATAAGTATTGTAAAGTTCATTGGTCAAGGGGTAACGCGCTATCCAGTAATCGGGTAACTCAACGGTATGCTGTGGTTTTTCATCACCGTAACCATTTTCGCTGCCCATCAAAAATTTGCCCGCAGGAACGCACATAAACTCCATGCCATTGGAGAGCGTCATTTTGTTTTTAGGCTCAACAGGTTTTGATGCTATGTCTAACAAAGTGTTTGTAAGACGTTCTACTTTGTCTCTAAAAGTCCTGACATCTTTTTGTGTTTCAACTATGGTTTTTTTTTCTTTTTGTTTTAGATGAGGAATTTCATATTCCAAACCCAATGAATCCGCACGTCTTTTCAAACTTACGATTAATCTTTCTAACGCCCTCTCTCGTTGACCTTCAAAATAATCTGCGTGCTGCCATTTTGACAAACGGCTTGGTGGTTTACAATCTTCCAGTCGAACAGGAATAATGAACACTATGCCTTCGGGCTTGTAATCGGAAAAATCTAAAGCAGTTTTAATTTCCTTTTGAACATACCCCTCTTTAGTAATGGAGTTGTTGGAAAGGCAAACGATAATCGCGTCGGCGGCTTCAACGGCTTTTTCGATCTCCATATTCCAATCCTGTCCTGGGTAGAGTTCTTCTTCGTCCAGCCAGGGTTGAATCCATGATTCGGCGCGGAGTTTTTGATACAACTCACGCACGGCGGGTTTGTCATTTGAAGAATGGCAGAGAAAAACGCGAAGAGGACGGTTGGTTGTCATAAGTTTCCCAATAGAAGAGTTGAACGAATTATAACTGCATAAAAATCCTGCAACTGTGAAATCATTTTTACAACCCCATTACTCACGGCTAACAAATTTATCAGGTGTAACCCTACCGATATAAATCATTATCTTATAAAATAAGACAAATCCAATCCAAATTAGGAGAAGCAAATGCAATCCATTCGCAAATCAGCTCTGGTATTAATGATCGGTATTATTGCTTTCAGTGTCTCTGCCTGTGGTCTCGATGAATATGCCGATGCGGTAAACACCGCGCTGGGCAACTTCAATTCATCTGGAGAAGCCGTCACCACCCAGCTCTTTATGATCAACGATAACAACGCGATCATCAGCGACCCAGAATGGCAGTCCACCACCCTGAGCGCGTTGGACGAAATGGAAGCGGCAGGCAAAGCCTTCGCCAGCCTGCCAGAAACTCCTGCGGGCTACGAGCAAGTCAACTCCCTGCTCACCGACCTCGCCTTTGAAACCACATCCTTTGTGGATACCACCAGGAACATGATCGAAACAGAAGATATCAACCAGGTGGACGCCGTCAACGCAAGCCTGACCACCGTCAACGACCTTGTGGCACAGATCGACGCAGCCATCAGCGCCGCCAACGAATAAAGAATTTAAAACAAAAAGGACTGGCCTATGCGCCAGTCCTTTTTTATTTTAAGTCATTTCAAGATCAGGATATCTCAACCCTGCTGCGCGTGCGGATCGACTCCACCGCCGCAAATGTGGACCTGGTCACACCGATCAACTGCTCATACGGAATTGGCGCTTCACTCTCACCTTTAATTGCTTTTGCGAAAGCGGCCATTTCTCCCTTCCAGCCTTTGTCCTGCGCAATACTTTCCACTTTCTTTTTGCCATCTTTCACAGTGGTCAACGAGACATAATCATCCAGCACCGCGATCATGCCTTCGCAAAATACTTCGAGCCGTTCCTTCGGAGAAGATTTATCGCCGTTGGCAAGATAGTCCACCACGCCGAGGGAGCCATCGGGGAAAGTGAAAGTCATCGAGACATTGTCCTCGCGGTATTTGCCGCCGTTGGGTAACGCATGCGCCGTCACGCTGACAGGTGCTGCACCGACGAGGAAAGTGAGCATATCAATGAAATGACACGCTTCGCCGATGATCCGTCCACCGCCGAGCTGCTCATCTTGAGTCCAATGACTTAATGGAAGATAGCCCGCGTTGATTCTGTAATGGGCATGAAGCGGTTCTGTGCGATGAAAGAGGAAAGAAGAAAGAGATTGAGCCAATGGGGAGAATCTACGGTTGAATCCCACGGTTAGCAGCGATTGGCTATTAGCTTTTAGCTGTTTGCTGATAGCTGATAGTTGAACACTATTGATGGCAAGTGGTTTTTCAACGAATACATTCTTGCCCGCCTTAAGCGCCTTCACCACCAAATCCGCGTGCGAATCGTGGCGGGTGAGAACGGCAACCGTATTTATATTTTTATCGTTGATGATCTCGTCTTCGCTGGAAGTGGCATACTGGAAACCGAATTTCTTTCCAGAATGCTGTGCATGCAGTCCACCTGAGGAAGCGATGCCAACGAGTTCAAAGTCTTTGTTGTTTTTGATCACGGGAAGAAGTGTTGCGTTGGCATAGAGTCCCGCGCCGAGAACACCGAGTTTGACGATGGACGATTGACCGCGGACGCTGGAAGGAAATACAACGTTTCTTTCTTCTTTCGTCTTTCTTTCAGGGTAAGTAAGCAACACCCCAAGGAAAGATTCTTTCTTCTTCCCAGTAATTACCTCGTACGCCTGCTCCCCATCTTCAATTGAAAAGCGGTGCGTAATAAGATTTTCGACTTTCAACTTTCGACTGGACAATAGATCTACAACAGATTCGAAATTACGTCCCTCTGTCCAGCGGATGTAGCCAATCGGATAGTCCACCCCGTTTTCTTCGTAATTCGCGTCGTAGCGGCCTGGACCGTAGGAACGCGAGTTAATGAAGGCGAGTTCTTTTTCATAGTAAATTTTACGCGGAATATTTAATCCCACGGCACCCGTGGCGACAACTTTGGCGCGGTCGCGGGCAATGACACCAGCGAGTTCGATCGGGTCATTGGAGGCTGTGTCCGCGCAGATGATGATGGAGTCGAATCCGCGGTTGGCGGTAAATGCGGCAGATGCAGATTCTGCTTGAGAACGAGAAACAGCCTGCAGTCCAAGAGCAGAAGCGAGCTTGATGCGCTTCGGGTCCAGGTCAATGCCAAGGACGTTGCATCCTGCGGCAGCCGCCATTTGAATCGTCAATAATCCTAAAAGACCCAGCCCAATAATAGCCACGTTTTCGCCAAGCTGCGGCTCGGCCAAACGGAAGCCGTGCAAGGCGATTGCGCCGAGGGTGGTGAAGGCCGCAGATTCGAAATCAACATTTTTGGGGAGCGGCGTTAAAAGATTTTTTGGCACAACATTGTATTCGGCATGCGTGGCATACCCGCCGCCCGCACAAGCCACACGTTGACCGACCTTGAAGCCCTGCATATTTTTTCCGAGCGCAACGATCGTACCCGCTGTGGAATACCCCAGCGCCATCGGCTGGTCGAGACGGTTGAAGACAGCCTGCACAGTGGGCATCACACCTTCACGTTTGGCTTTATCTAATGTTTGCTTAACCAGATCAGGCCGTGAACGCGCTTTGCCAAGATAACTTTTTTCAGCAAACTCAACGACCATGCGTTCGGTGCCAGCCGAGACCAGGCTTGCCGAAACTTTGACAAGCGCCATGCCCTCGCGCGGAGTTGGCACGGGCACATCTTCAACAATTGTTTTTCCGTTTTTTATGTTTTGGAGGAGTTGTTTCATAGTGTTTAAGAGAATAGAGAACAGAGATTAGAGATCAGTGTCGATGTCCGAAAAGTATTCTGGAGATTCAACAAAGTAAACGGCGGAGTCTTCGCGAACGATCGTGTTTGCGCCAGGCTCACCTGCGCCCTGCTTGCTTTTCTTGAGATAGGCAATATAACCATTGAGCATTTTATCAATTTCTTCACCTTCTGTTTCAAATTTCTGGTAGTTGGAAGCGGGAATATATTTGGCTTCATGCGCAAACACAAGATGACTTAATGTCTCATCCAACGAGCCGCGGGCAATATAACAAAAGCGAACGTTATCCTGAAAATAAAACCTGCCATATCCTTCTGCAATATTGGCAGAAATACTAAGCGAAGAGCGCCTGAGCTGAGAATTTAGATTCCACTTTTCTTCAAGGGGAAGCAAAGGCAAAACCTGGCTGTAAATCTGAAGTGCAAAATCCTTCGCTTTCACCCAAACCTTCAACCGTTTCAATCCTTCTACAGTCATCCTGTTCTCTGTTCTCTTATTTACTCAAAAACTCATTCAACAACCCATGAAAATGATGAACGCCATTCTCACGTTTGACAGAGTACCGTCCCTGACGATAGACACCCGATTGCAAATTCTTCTGCACATCTTCGCAGATCTGAATATCCTCTTTTTGGACATTGTCACTAAAGGCAATGCCGTCCTGCAAATTATTCCAGGCTTCGGGGGTGCCGGGGTCGGCAAAATACCACTCAAAGATGGTCAGGGTTTTATCATGGCTGAGCGGCACAATGATATTGATCTGCACCTGGCCTGGATAGGTATTGACCATGAAGTTCGGGAAGATCCAGTAATAATGTGCCTGTTCATCACCTTTGAGTTCAGTGAAGAGACGCCCCGAAGGATCTTCAGAGCGGACAGGGCGAATGGGCGCGTATTGTGAAGAGTAATAACGGAAGGTATCCACGCGATATTTATCGTAGTCCACTTCTTTGAACAGGCCCGGGTGCGCGATCGGGATGTGATAGCCTTCCAAATAATTATCGATATATATTTTCCAATTGGAATTGATCACATAATCACGGCGCTCCACCTTGCGTAGTTCGTTGAAATTAAGATCGGCGGTTTCTTCGGGGATCTTTCCAAGCACTTCCAGCAAGGGCGGCGCAGAGTTGTCAAAGTTCACGAAGACGAACAATCCCCAACTATCCACGCGGACAGGGATCAGACCAAAATCATCCTTGTTGAAATTTTCCACGCCTTCGAATTCAGGGGTGTTCTTAAGTTTTCCATCCAAACCATACAACCAGCCATGATACTGACACTGCAAAGACTTGCGGTTTCCGCATCCGTGCGCCACCACACCCGCGCGATGACGGCAAACATTATGAAACGCGCGCAACACGTTATCCTGTCCACGGGTGATAAGGATCGGCATACCGTTCACGTCCACTGCGGCATAGTTACCGGGCAGGCGCAACACGTCCAAAGAGGCGGCATACTGCCAGGTGGAACGAAATACTTTTTGTTTTTCGAGTTCCAGCATGGCGGGGTCTGTGTACCAGTCTGCTGGCGGTGTGAGAGCAGTGGCAAGCTGAGGGTCCAGTGTGAAGCGGGAAGTCATGAGGTACCTTTGTGTTTTTCGGGTTGTGAATTTTATGGATCAACCGAAAAGTATAACCGAAATCAATTCATGAAAATCAAGAAAGCGAATTCACATACAACATGACATACATCACTATTTCGATTAAGGAAAAACTTAATTATTGAATTCTTTTTTTGTGAATGCTATTCTTAAACAAATAAAAAACAGCGCATGCTGTTTGTTTTCGATTGCAAAAAGGAGAACATTATGGAATTCGGTGGTTATGCAAATCGGATCGGCTGGGTGGATCTTAGCGCTGGAAAAGTGGAATTCAAACCCATCGCAGAAGATGATGCCCGCAAATATATTGGCGGACGCGGCCTCGGCGTAAAGTATGTTTTCGACAATGGCCCCAAAGTAGACGCCCTCTCCCCCGATAATATTTTGTGCTTTATGAACGGTCCCCTCACTGGCTCTGAAGCCAACATGAGCGGACGCATGGCAGTGGTGACAAAATCGCCTCTGACCGGAACCGTAACTGATTCTCACCATGGGGGCTGGTCTGCCGCCCGATTACGCTGGGCTGGCTTCGACGGCCTCGTCTTCAAAGGCAAGGCAAAAAAACCAACCTATGTCTACATCCATGATGACAAGGTTGAGCTATTAGACGCCGCAGAAGTTTGGGGCAAAGGCGTTCACGACACCATTAAACATTTCAAGGAAAAATACGGCGAGAAAGACCTCACCGTCATCACCATCGGCCCCGCAGGCGAGAACCTCGTCAAGTTTGCGTGCTGGCTGAACGAAGATGACCGCGCCTCTGGCCGCGGCGGCACAGGCTGTGTAGGCGGCTCCAAGAACCTGAAAGCCATCGTCATCAAGGCTGAGAAGAAGATCGTCAAAGCCAAGGATCGCGATAAATGGAAGGAAGCCCACAAAACAGCGCTGGCCCAGATCATGGACGAACGCGTGGTCACCTCCCCGCGCAAAGGCGGACTCTCCGTCTACGGCACGAACGTGCTGATGAACATGACCAACGTCATTGGCGGCCTGCCCTCCATGAACAGTAAATTCGCCACATACGAACATGCCGAAAAGATCAGCGGTGAATACGTCAACGACAACATTCTTGTGGATAACCCCACTTGTCATGCCTGCCCAGTGGCTTGCAAGAAAGAAGTTGAGATCAAAGATGGACCCTACAAAGGTCTGCGCATGGAATCAGTTGAATACGAACCCGCCTGGTCTGTTGGCGCGAACTGCGGCAATGACGATATCCGCGTGGTCGCAAAGATGATCGACCTATGCAACGACTATGGCATGGACGCGATCGAGATCGGTCACCCACTCTCCATTTGGATGGAAGCCTCTGAAAGAGGATTCACCAATGGCGACGGCAAGATCAATTGGGGCGATGGCGCGCACATGGTTGAAATGGCACGCAAGATCGCCATGCGCGAAGGCCTTGGCAACATCATGGCTGATGGCGCCGACCCAACCGCCAAACATTTTGGTCACCCCGAACTCGCCATGACCTGCAAAGGCCAGGGCATGCCCGCGTATGATCCGCGCGGCATCAAAGGCATGGGTCTCGGCTATGCCACGTCCAACCGCGGCGCCTGCCATCTGCGCGGCTACACCCCCGCCGCAGAAGTGGTCGGTAACGTGCTCGGCCCCACCACCGTCACAGACCCGCTCGCATGGAAAGGCAAAGGCGAACTCGTCTTCATCTTCCAGAACGTCCACACCCTCACCGATTGTTTGGATGTCTGCAAGTTTGCCACCTTCGCAGAATCAATGGATTCATTTGCCGCGCAATACGAAGCCATGACGGGCATCCCCGCCACCGCTGGCGACATGCTGAAAATTGGCGAACGCGTCTACAACCTCGAACGCCACATCAACAACCTCAACGGCTTCGGCGAAGGCTCAGACAAACTTCCCACACGCTTCCTCACCGAACCCTCACAGGGCGGCGGCAGCAAAGGCCAGGTCTGCGAACTCGACGACATGCTCGTCGAATACTACGCCAAACGCGGATGGGTCAACGGCGTTGTGCCAGAATCCAAGCTCAAAGAGTTGGAGATCATCTAACCCGCGCTTCACCCTTAACTGAAATTTGATTCTGCTTCCCGAAACAGAATCTCCCCGAAAACAAAAGCAGGGCGACGTGAGTCGCCCTGCTTTTGTTAAACGACCCCGTGGGTGAAATTATTATAGACTCAAAAGGTTCTGAAAATAATCCCGAAGGGATGACATAGAACTATGTCATCCCTTCGGGACTCATGTCTACCCGCCACCGACGGCAGGGAACACATTAACCGTATCACCCTGCATGATCTTTGTTGCAAATTTATCGTCTGTGAATTGCACATCACGCCCGTTGATAAAAAAGTGGACGTGTCCGTACATTTCTCCGTGTTCGTTGAGCAATTCTTTTTTCATCAATGGAAATCTTGTGATGATGGTATCCAACAACGCCTGGGCGGTGACGCCGTGCTCCACGTCGAATTCAACTGTTTTTCCGCCAGCAATGTCGCGCAGAGTTGCAAAGAAATTTACTTTCATCGGTCACTCCTGTTTACCAGAATTGGGCTCGCGCAAAACTTCTACATTCATCCGTCCGCTGGAGATGGGAGAAAAAAAACTGACGATAGAATCAGGCTTGAGGGGGCTGTCAATTCCCGCCGCGGTCAGACGCGGGTTTCTTCCATCCACATAGACAGGCACATCGGGACGCAGATCGCCGTTTTCTTCCAGCAAATAAATTTTAGCGACGGGAAATAATTCGATCAGACAATCCACCAACTTGCGAAATGAATTCACATCTTTATCAGAGATCTCCAACAAAGATGTTCCAATTATTGTGCGCATGTTGGCATAAAAACGTACTTGCATACTGGCAGTATATCAAAAAATCTTTTTAGCGTTACACAAAACTTACGGGCACTGAATAATTCCCTGCGCCCAAAGACAGCCGCCGCAGACGGGGGCAATGTCGTTGCCGAGGCAATCTTCTTCGTTGGTTTCGGAAAGATCACAGCCGCCGCAGAAGGTGCAGGGAGCGAAAATAAAATTATGCAGGCGTTCGCGATAGGCAAGGTATTCGGGGTTGAGCCAGATCTCTTCCAATGAATTTTCGCGCACATTGCCAATGATGTGTTTCTTTGAAATGCGCGGCTTGTCGTGCAGGTAACTGGTGTGCGTGTGCATCAACGGCCAGCAGGGACTGACCTCCCCCGTCCACGCAATGGACATGGTGCCGCTTTCGACGAAGTTGCAGACATCATTTGCGCCGCCCCAGTTGTTGCCCGCAAAACTGACGTTGCATCCGCTGTTGAAGGCTTCGGTGAGCGCGGCTTGGGTGTCTTCGTTGAAGTCCATTTTGGGGAGGCTGAGTTTTGGTAAAACAGGCGAGGGCAGATAGGCGATGTTACGCATGGTGCGCATGTACAGACGGTCTGCCTGCATTTCAGGTGTGGCGGGTTGAACGTTACTAACGGAGAAATAGCGCGCGCCAAATGTATGTCCCAGTTTGATGATCTTGGGCAGGTCGTTGATGTTGCGCTTCATGGCAACGAACGCCACGCCGATCTCTGGCTTGGGGAAATGTCCACCGCCGCGCATTTTGAAGAGACGGCGCAAATTTTCAAGGATGAGGGGAAGTTCCGCTCCGAGGCGTACATCTGCAAAGCTTTCGGGAGTACCGCCATCCAAAGAGACCCAGAGCACGTCGAGGCCTGCGTCAATGAGTTCGCGCGATTTTTTTTCAGTGAGAATTGTGCCGTTGGTAATTAGCTCAACTTTTACGCCAAGTTCCTTGATGCGCCGAATCCATTCGATGGTTTTCTGATGAAAGAGCGGTTCGCCGATGCCGCCAAAATACACGCTGGGGATCGGGTCCATTTGCTTCAAGCCATTGAAGATACTTTCAAAAGTTTCTTCGGTCATACGGCCAATTGGCTGCTCCCACGCGTTGCGGAAGCAGGTGATGCAATCGAGGTTACAGGCAACCGTTGGTTCGATGTAAATTTTTGTGAGATGGGTAATGGGCCGATGCATGCGGACAAAGTTGGTGCCTTCGTCGAGGCGAACTTTGGAGCCAGGAAGCAGCCCGTATTGCTGGGCAACTTCAGGCGGAAGAATGAGGCGTCCGTTCTCGTCCACTTCTGCCCAGGCGGTTGTAGATTTTGTCGATATGACTGTCATCGAAATCTCCTTACAAACAAATCAATTACCACCAATCATATCCATTTTCAAAAAAATTTCATGTAACAAAAGTTACAAATCATTCATTACAAAAAAGAGGCTGCAATTGCAGCCTCTTTTTTGATGATCTATCCTACGTAATCACACCATTCTTCATATTTTTTGATCTTGCCGCGGATCGCATCGTGATACACGGTTTGGATCTCGCGCGTGATCTTGCCTGATTTGCCGTCACCGATCTTGCGGAAATCGATCTCGCTCAAGCCGATACATTCAGCAGCAGTTCCGCAGACGAAGACTTCATCTGCAATGTAAAGCTGGTCGCGGGAAATTGGCTGTTCCAAAATCTTGTATCCCAGGTCCTGCGCAATCGTATGAATCGAATGGCGCGTAATGCCTTCGAGCACGGGCGCAGTGGACGGGGTGATGATCTTGCCGTGACGGATCACGAAAAGATTCTCGCCTGTGCATTCGGCGATATATCCCTGCGGGTCGAGCATGATCGCTTCTTCAAAACCCAAACGCTGTGATTCAGTTTTGGCAAGAATGCTGTTGGCATAGTTGCCTGAGATCTTTGCCTTGGTCATACTTACATTTACATGATGGCGCGTAAACGATGAAATATTGGCGCGAATGCCTTTTGCCAACGCTTCTTCACCGAGATAATTGCCCCATTCCCAGGCGGCGATCGCGAGGCTGGGCTTGCCGCTATCCACGTTCAAATTCCAGCCGCCGCCATCCAAATACAAAAGCGGACGAATGTAGCAGTCCTTGAATTCATTGACGCGCACGGTATCTTTTACCGCTGTGCAAATTTCGTCCACTGTCCACGGGAATTCGCGGAAACCCAAGACACGCGCCGAGTCAAATAGTCGTTCAATATGTTCCCGCAAACGAAAGACCGCGGGGCCTTTGTCGGTGTTGTATGCGCGAATGCCTTCGAACACAGCCGCGCCATAATGCAGTGCGGGAGTTAGAAAATGCAGTGTCGCTTTTTCGAATGGCAGCATCTCGCCATTCATCCAAATAAATTTTGATTCCATGCCCATAATAATTTCTCCTTTTGGTTTTATGTGGGCGGGGAAACCCCGCCCCACCGTAATTACATTCTCTTGATAATTTCATCCGCCATCTGACGGGTCGTCAACTTGCCGCCAATATCAGCCGTGCGTGCGCCTTCGGTGATGGTTTCATCTACAGCTTTTTCGATCGCGGCGGCTTCGGCTTCCAACTTCAATGAATGACGCAGTAACATAGCCGTTGAAAGAATCGTACCTGTTGGATTTGCGATTCCCTTGCCTGCAATATCTGGTGCGGATCCGTGAATCGGTTCATACAACCCGACGCCTGATTCACCCAAACTGGCAGAAGGCAACATCCCCATCGATCCTGCCAAAACCGATGCCTCGTCCGTGAGAATGTCGCCGAACATATTCTCAGTGACGACCACATCCATCCACGCGGGACCAGTTATCAGCCGCATGGAAGCGGTATCCACCAGCATGTGATCGAGCGCCACGTCAGGATTCTCCGCACCAACCTTGGTTGCGATCTGACGCCACAAACGCGACGACTCTAACACGTTGGCTTTATCTACGGAAGTCACTTTTTTCTTGCGGCCTTTCGCCAATGTGAATGCAAGTTCCATCACACGGCGAATTTCATAATCGTAATATTCAAGCGTATCGACTGCACGCTCGCGGCCGTCTTTGATATCACGTCCCTTGGGCCAGCCGAAATACAAACCGCCTGTCAGCTCGCGCACCACGAGAATATCCACGCCCTGTAATTTTTCAGGCTTAAGCGGTGACCATTCCATCAACGCAGGGTGTACTTTGACAGGGCGCAGATTCGCAAACACGCCGAGACCTTTGCGCAACGCGAGCAGTCCGCGCTCGGGGCGGTCTTTGGCGGCGGGATCATCCCATTTGGGGCCGCCCACCGCACCCAGCAAAACCGCATCCGCTGATTGACAATCCGCGAGGGTTTCATCGGTGAGTGATGATCCATATTTATCGATCGAACAGCCGCCCATCAAACGTTCTTTGTATTCGACGGTGTGATTATATTTACTGGCAATGAAATCCAGCACGCGCACAGCTTCGCCAACCACTTCAGGTCCGATGCCGTCGCCAGGGAGGAGGGTTATGTTTGCTTTCATGAATAATTCCTTTTTCATATGTCGTTGCGAGGGCGCTCTTGTCCTTTGCCCGAAGCAATCCCCAATTATCAGGAAATTGCTTCGTCGGGGAGAGCACCCTCCTCGCAACGACATGGATTTAATTTAGTGCGCCACCATCAGCCCATATTCCATTGAATCGGCCAGCGCACGCCATGAGGCTTCAATGATATTGGTACTTGCGCCGACGGTACTCCAGCGGCTGGTGTCATTGCGCGTGTCGATCAATACGCGCGTGATGGCTTCGGTGCCGTGATCTGAATCCAGAATGCGGACTTTGTAATCAGACAGATGAAATTTTGCAACTTGCGGATAATAACTCACCAGCGCTTTTCGTAACGCATTGTCCATCGCGTTGACGGGGCCATTACCATCGGCGGCAGTGTGAAACAACTCGCCTTTCACTTTTACTTTCACAGTCGCTTCGGCAAAGATACCACGCCCCTGACGATGCTCCACGTTGACTGAAAAATCGATCAACTCAAAGGGCGCTTTGTAGCCGTATTCCTGACGTTTCAACATCATGGTCACTGAGGCTTCGGCGGCTTCGAAAGAGAATCCGCGCGACTCAAGTTCCTTGATGTCATTCAGCACACCAACGACTTCTTCGCCTTCCACTTCCACGCCGTGTTCTTCGGCTTTGCTTAATAAGTTGCCGCGTCCTGAAAGGTCAGAGACAACCACGCGCATTTTGTTGCCGATCTTCTCTGGTTCAATGTGTTGATACGATTGCGGTGAACGTCTCATCGCGGCAACGTGTACGCCACCTTTATGCGCGAAAGCAGATTTGCCCACGAACGGCAAATGTTCATCGGGAGTGATGTTCGCAACTTCTACAACAAAATGAGACAGGTCATATAAATGCTCAAGTTTTCCTGCGGGCAGACATTGATAACCCATTTTCAACTCAAGGTCTGAAATGATTGAGCACAGGTTGGCATTACCGCAACGCTCCCCCACGCCGTTGATCGTGCCCTGCACTTGAATTGCGCCTTCACGCACCGCCATCAACGAATTGACCACGGCACATTCGCCGTCGTTATGCGTGTGGATGCCGAATGGATGATCGAGCGCGGGCTTTAATGCGCGGATAATCTGCTCCACTTCCCAGGGCAATGTGCCGCCGTTGGTATCGCATAGCACAACTGTCTCCGCACCGCCGCGGACTGCGGCCTTTAATGTTTCGAGCGCGTAGGACGAATCCGCTTTGTAGCCGTCGAAAAAATGTTCGGCGTCATAAATCACACGCTTGCCATTGGCTTTGAGATAGGCAACTGATTGTTCGATGATGCGCAGATTGTCATCGTTGGTGGTCAGCAAAACTTCCTTGACGTGCAGAGTCCACGTTTTGCCGAAGATAGTGCAGACGGGCGTATTGGAATCAAGCAAGGCTTTGATATTGGCATCATCTTCAGGCCCGCCTTTGACGCGGCAAGTGGAGCCGAACGCAGTAATCAGCGCATTCTTCCATTGCATGTCGCGGGCGCGCTCGAAGAACTCAACATCTTTCGGGTTTGAGCCAGGCCAGCCGCCTTCGATGAAGGCCACGCCGATGTCATCGAGTTTTTGCGCGATGCGGATCTTGTCATTGCTCGAAAGTGTAAAGCCTTCAGACTGTGTGCCGTCGCGCAGGGTGGTGTCGTAGATTTGTATTCTTGGTAGGGTCATGTGGTGCCTTTTGGTAATTGGTACATGGTAATTACCAGTTACTAATTACGCTCTTGCTTCGTATGCCGCGATATCTTTTTCAAAGCCGAGGATGTAGCCGAGTTCGTCCACGCCGTTTAGCAGGCAAGTTTTATTGAATGGGTCGATCGGGAAGGTGACGGAGCCACCAGGGAAAGATAATGTCTGTGTCGCCAGATCAACTGTCAGTTCGGTGCGAGGCGCTTCTTCCACAAGTTCGAAAAGCATCTTGTGAGTCGCATCATCCACGATGATGGGGATTAATCCATTCTTCAAAGAGTTGTTGCGGAAGATGTCTGCGAAGGATGTTGAGATGACAGCGCGGAAGCCGTAACTGGTGAGCGCCCACGGGGCATGTTCGCGGCTCGAACCGCACCCGAAGTTGTCACCTGCCAAAAGAATTTGACAGCCAGCTGATTCAGGTTTGTTGATGATGAAATCTGGTTTGATCGATTTGTCATCGTTATAGCGCCAGTTGAAAAAAAGCGCGTCGGCGAGATTGTTCTTGTCGGTGACTTTCAAGAACTGCGCGGGGATGATCTGATCCGTGTCAATATCATTGACAGGCAGAGGCATAACGCGCGAGGTGAGTGTTGTAAAATTTGCCATGATTCTTTATCCTAACAATGTGCGTGGATCTGTAACGACACCGCTCAAAGCAGTAGCCGCCGCAGTAACAGGGCTTACTAAAAATGTACGTCCGCCTTTGCCTTGGCGTCCTTCGAAGTTGCGATTGCTGGTTGAGACTGCATATTGACCAGGCTTCAATTCATCCCCGTTCATCGCAATACACATTGAGCAGCCTGCTTCACGCCATTCTGCACCAGCTTCTTTGAAGATTTTATCGAGGCCTTCCTGCTCGGCTTGCTTCTTAACATCCTGTGAACCAGGCACGACCATAACGCGTGCGCTATCAGAAACTTTGTGTCCCTTCAAAACAGATGCCGCAAGTCGTAAATCAGAGATGCGTGAATTAGTGCAGGAGCCGATAAATACCACGTCCACTTTTTGGCCGAGGAGGGATTGACCAGGCTGTAAGCCCATGTAGGTCAATGCTTTTTCGAAGGCGGCTTTCTGTGAAGGTTCGGTGAATGATTCAGTCAAGGGCACGCGGTCGGTGATCTTCATGCCCATGCCAGGGTTTGTGCCGTAGGTGATCATTGGCTCAAGTTCAGAGGCATCAAGCGTGATGGACTTGTCGTAGACTGCGCCTTCGTCACTGGGTAAGGTCTTCCAGTAGGCAACGGCTTTTTCCCATTCTTCGCCTTGCGGAGCAAACTCGCGGCCTTTGAGATATTCGAAGGTGGTTTCATCGGGGGCGATCATGCCTGCGCGTGCGCCGCCTTCAATGGACATATTGCAAATGGTCATGCGCTGTTCCATTGTTAATCCGCGGATGGCTTCGCCTGTGAACTCGAAGATGTGTCCCGTTCCCCCACCGACGCCGATCTTGGCGATCAATGCGAGAATAATATCTTTGGCTGAAACGCCTTTGGCGAGTGCGCCATTGACGCGGACTTCATAAGTCTTTGGTTTGCGTTGTAACAAACATTGCGAAGCGAGTACATGCTCCACTTCTGATGTGCCGATGCCGAATGCGAGTGCTCCGAATGCGCCATGTGTGGCCGTGTGACTATCACCACAGACGATGGTCATGCCTGGCTGGGTGCGTCCGAGTTCAGGGCCAATGACGTGGACAATGCCACGATGCGGACTGGTCATGCCATGCAGGGTGATGCCGAATTCAGCGGCGTTGGTTTCCATTTGCTTGATCTGCGCGGCGGCCATTGCATCTGCAATCGGAACTTCGATGGGTGTCGTTGGGATGGAATGATCCATCGTGGCAAGGGTTTTATCGGGGCGGCGGACTTTGAGTCCGCGCTGGCGCAGGCCTGTGAAGGCTTGCGGAGAAGTGACTTCATGCACGAGGTGCAAGTCAATGTAGAGCACGGCGGGAGATTCAGCTTGTTCTGCAACAACGTGTGAGTCCCAGATTTTTTGAAAGAGTGTTTTTGGCATAGTTATAAAAACCTTTTTGTTATGTCGTTGCAAGGGCGGAAGAGCACCGTCCTCGCAACGACATGTTAATTGAAACAGAATCAATTTCCAGTTAAGAAAGAAGCGCTGCACTTCATCCCAGCATGACGCCGAAGTCGTTCTTTATTTTTTCGCCGCCTTCGGTCTGCGCGATGATGAGTTTGTTCAGCGCGTTGATGTAGGCTTTTGCACTAGCGACGATGATGTCTGAATCTGCGCCGTGGCCGCCATATACGCGGATATATTCCATTTCACTTTGCGGGTCCATCGTGGTGGCGCTGCTTTCACTTTGAATGCGGACAGTCACTTCGCCAAGTGCGTCGATGCCTTCGGTGATGGCGTGGATGTTGAACTCCAGCAAAGTACACGGCACGTTGACGATCGAGTCGATGGCTTTGTAGGTTGCATCCACGGGGCCAGTGCCGATCGCGGCGACGGTGTGAATGACGCCATCGGGTCCGCGCAAACGGACGGTGGCAGTGGGCATGCCCATGGTGCCGCAGGAGACCTGCATGCCGTTGAGCAAATACACATCACGCGGACGATAAAATTCATCGGCGATCACGGCTTCGAGATCGAGATCGGTGATGATCTTTTTGCGGTCGGCCAATTCCTTGAAGCGCGCAAAGGCTTTATCGAGTTCCACTTCATCGAGCGAATGTCCCATTTCGGCGAGACGGTTTCGCAGCGCATGGCGGCCAGAATGTTTACCCAACACAAGGTTGGTCTGGCTGACGCCCACATCTTCGGGGCGCATAATTTCATAGGTGGTCTGGTGCTTTAACATTCCATCCTGGTGAATGCCCGCTTCGTGCGCGAACGCATTCGAACCCACAATGGCTTTGTTCGGCTGCACAACAATGCCCGTGTAATTGCTGACGAGTTTGCTGATGCGTGAAAGCTGCTGCGTTTCAATTCCTGTTTCCAATTGAAAAACAGGATGGCGTGTTTTCAACGTCATCACAACTTCTTCGAGCGATGTATTGCCCGCGCGTTCGCCAATGCCATTGACCGTCACTTCTGCCTGACGCGCGCCCGCGCGAATGCCTGCGAGCGTGTTGGCAGTGGCGAGCCCAAGATCATCATGGCAATGCACAGACACGGTAATGCCGTCATGCATGCCAGGTGTGTTCTTGATAATGCCATCGATCAACGCATAAAATTCATCGGGTGTGGTGTAACCCACTGTGTCAGGAATATTCAACGTGGTCGCGCCAGCCTTGATCGCTTCGCCGAGCACCACATACAAAAATTCTGGTTCAGAGCGGCCCGCATCTTCGGGGCTGAATTCCACATCGGCGCACAACGTCCGCGCATACGAAACCATTTCTGCAACCCGTTGCACAACATCTTCAGGGTCCATCTTCAACTTGTGTTTCATGTGGATCGCAGACGTGGCAAGGAACGTATGAATGCGCGGCTTCTTTGCGCCTTGAACGGCTTCCCACGCTTTATCGATATCGTTTTTATTTGCGCGCGCCAAGCCTGTGATGACGGGGACTCGCGCATCAGATTCCGCGTTGGCAGGGTTGCCCACTTCGAGAGCAATTCGTCTGACAGCTTCCAGATCATCGGGTGAAGCCGCAGGGAATCCCGCTTCAATAATATCCACGCCGAGGCGCGCGAGATTATGCGCGACTTCCAGCTTTTCAGCAGAAGTCATCGTTGCGCCTGGGGACTGTTCACCGTCACGCAAGGTTGTATCAAATATCTTTACATAGTTGGTCATAAAAGCATCCTCTTAAAAAGACCATTGACCATAGACCGCGGACCATCGTCTATCGTCCGCGGTCTATGGTCATTATTACTTCTTCCAGTTTTCAGGGCGTAACGAACGGACAGCAGCGCCAGCGCGCCACATTTCAGAATCACGAATGGCGGCAAGTTCCACTTCAAGCTTGGCACGATAATCGGGCTGACTGTTGGCATCGAGAGTGATGCGAGCTTCGTTGCCAGTGACTACGCTCTGATACAGGTCTTTGAAAACAGGAGCAGTGGCATCGCGGAATTTATCCTTCCAATCCAACGCGCCACGCTGGGCGGTGGTGGAACAGTTGGCATACATCCAGTCCATGCCGTTCTGGCCGACGAGACGAATGAGAGATTGTGTGAGTTCTTCCACAGTTTCATTGAAGGCTTCGGAGGGGGAATGTCCATGCTTGCGAAGTTCGTTGTACTGTGCTTCCATCACGCCAGCGAGAGCGCCCATGAGAATACCGCGCTCACCTGTGAGATCGGAATAGACTTCTTTTTCAAAAGTGGTCGGGAACAAATATCCCGCGCCGATGGCAATGCCCAACGCAATGGCGCGTTCTTTTGCACGGCCAGTCGCATCCTGATGAACGGCGAAACTGGCATTGATGCCAGAGCCTTCGAGGAAGTTAATGCGCACGCTGCGGCCAGAGCCCTTGGGCGCAACCAAAGCCACGTCCACATGAGGAGGCGGGATCACGCCAGTGTCATCTTTGAAGGTGACGGAAAATCCGTGAGAGAAGTACAGCATATCGCCTTCGTTGAGATGCTCCACAAGGCTCGGCCATTGTGAGCGCTGACCTGCATCCGAAAGCAGATATTGAATGACAGTTCCCTTCTCGGCGGCATCTTCCACATTGAAAAGAGTCTTGCCAGGCACCCAGCCATCTGCAATGGCCTTGTCCCAATTGGCGGTGCCTTCGCGCTGACCGATAATGACATTGATGCCATTGTCGCGCATGTTCATGGCCTGTGCAGGTCCCTGCACACCATAACCCAATACGGCAACAACTTCATCCTTCAAGACTTCGCGCGCCCTATCGAGTGAAAACTCGTCGCGTGTTACTACTTCTTCTTCGGTACCGCCAAAATTTATTTTTGCCATGATTACTGTTCTCCTAGTTTTTTTTATTTTTTATTCGATTTCAATTTTCAGGTTGCAGGTATTTTTCATTCTGCAATCTGCATTGCTCATTCTGCATTGCTCTTACGGCGCCATCGCCGCCAGCGAATCAATATCGTCATAACGGCTGCCTGCCACGCCAGGCATGCGGCGCACGCCGTCATTCACACCGCGCGTCATCGAGACTTGTCCTGTGCGCACCATTTCCACGATCCCCAGCGGACGCAAGAGTTCGATCATGCCTTCGATCTTATCTTCTGTGCCCGTAATTTCAACGATCACTGAATCAACAGCCACATCTACAATGTGGGCGCGGAAAATTTCCGCAAGGCCGTTGACTTCGGCGCGTTTCTCGGGGCCGACCTTGATCTTGATCAGAGCCAGGTCACGGGTCACCGAAGGTTGATGCGTCACGTCCTGCACATCGATCACGTTGACCAGTTTATACAAATTCGATTCGATGCGATGCGCATCCACATCTCCATTGGGACAATCCACAACCACGGTCATGCGCGAAACGGAGGGATTCTCGGTTCGCCCAACTGCAAGGGATTCAATATTGAAATTGCGGCGGCGAAACAAAGACGCCACACGGTTTAACACGCCAGGTTTATTTTCTACTAATGCGATGAATGTGTAATTCATAATTTTCTCCAATCCATGTCGTTGCGAGGGCATTCTTGCACTTCGTCGGGAAGAGCACCCTCCTCGCAAGGACATATTATTTCGCTGGTCTCTGTATCATCTGATCCAGCGCCGAACCTGCGGGAACCATTGGGTAGACAGCATCTTCCATTTCCACTTTGAACTCGATCACGGTCGGGCCTTTGATACTGCGCGCCCAAGCGATCGCTTCTTCCACTTCTTCGCGCTTGGTCACACACCTTGCAGGGACTCCGTGCGCTTCGGCAAGTTTCACAAAATCAGGCGAGAGCATGTTCACAGCCGAGTAACGCTTCTCAAAGAAGAACTCCTGCCACTGACGCACCATGCCAAGGAAACTGTTGTTCATGATCGCAACTTTCACGTTCGCGTTTTCCTGCACGGCGGTGGTCAACTCTGCGGCGGTCATCTGAAAGCCGCCGTCCCCTGCCACAGCCCACACTTCCTGCTCTTTATCTGCAAGCCATGCGCCGATCGCGGAGGGCAAGCCAAAACCCATGGTGCCCGCGCCGCCCGAAGTGAGCCAGCGATTCGGCTTATCGAGTTGATAATATTGCGCCGTCCACATTTGGTGCTGACCCACGTCTGTGGTCACGATCGCGCCGCCGCCAGTAGCCTTCCAAATATCAGCGATCAGATGCGCCACATACAACTTGCCATCTTCAGCCCAATTCATAATGCTGCGTGCATCGGCTTCCGCTTTCCAGCCGTTGATCTCCTTTTTCCATTCTTCATGATCGTACTCGTCCACCAACGGGACGAGGTCTGTGATGATGGTTTTCAGATCACCCACCAAAGGCACATCCACAAAAACATTCTTGTGAACTTCCGAAGGATCGATCTCAATATGGATTTTCTTTGCGCGCGGCGCGTAGGTTTTCAACGTGCCTGTCACGCGGTCATCGAAACGCATACCGAACGCCAGAATGAGATCTGAATTTTGAATTGCAAGGTTGGTATGAACTTCGCCATGCATACCCATCATGCCGAGACTCAATTCATGCGAAGCAGGGAAAGCGCCCAAGCCAAGCAATGTGCTCGCCACTGGGGTTTGCGTCTTGACCGCAAATTGCATCAACGCTTCTTCTGCTTTGGAAACCAACACACCATGTCCGCATAAGATGATCGGGCGTTGTGCCTTTTCAATTAACTTCACGGCTTCGTCCAAAGAATTCTTTGGCGCGTGTGAAACAGGCTGATAGCCAGGTAACTTCACATCTTCAGGATAAATAAACTCGGTCTGTTCCACTTGTGCATTTTTACAAATGTCGATCAACACGGGGCCAGGTCTGCCACTGCGCGCAATGTAAAACGCCTCACGCACCACTTCCGCAATTTCATCGGCACGCGTCACAAGGTAATTATGTTTTGTGATCGGCAGGGTAATGCCCGTCACATCCACTTCTTGAAACGCATCCCCGCCGATCAAATGTGC
>JAVBXV010000162.1 GCA_030824405.1 Anaerolineales bacterium
GAATTTATATTGTTAAAGAGATACGGAAGAAGAGGCTACCTACATGGAACGCACAACTTTACGCAGAATACGAAAACGAAAAGCAGATAACAAAGTTTATTTATGCGCGCCCGTCAACTCATTGGTTGAAGGGATCTACGAACAGAATATTCCATTTTCAGAGATCAAGAAATATGGAGATTTCGGTCTCGGCACCTTCAACGATCTCGACGGCGAAATGTTGATGATGGACGGGGATATCTATCGCATTGGATCAGACGGAAAGGTGAACCAGGTGACAGACGAGGATGTTTGCACACCGTTTGCGTGTGTAACAAAATTCGAACCTGCCAGCGAGGAAACGCTCGAACAGGAAATGTCGTATGTCGATTTCCTGAAATGGATGGTCGGGCTGATGCCTTCGCCAAATATCTTTTATGCATTCCGCATCACGGGCGAGTTCGATTATGTCAAAACCCGCTCGGTGCCGAAGCAGGAGAATTACCGTCCACTGGTGGAGGTGGCGAAGGACCAGCCGACATTTGAATTCAATAATGTGAGCGGTTTGATGGTTGGATTTTACACACCTGCGTTCATGGCTTCCCTAAGCGTGCCCGGTGTGCATCTGCATTTTCTCACCGACGATAAATCCAGCGGCGGACATCTGCTCGAATGCCGTCCACGCAAGCTGAAAGTGGAATTGCAATATTTATATACTCTGGAATTATCGCTTCCATCGAATCTCGATTACCTCACCTGGGATTTTCAACGCGATATTGGAAAAGACCTGGATAAGGCAGAGAAGTAAAAAAAACGGTGTCACTTTGCGGGAGCGCTCAGCGTAAAGTCGTTATCCACCATTGGGGTGCTATAATGATTTTAACAAATTCAACTCACACCCCATGAAAGGATGTACCATTGGTAAAAGTCAACTATCAATACGAAAAACGCAAAAAAGAACTCGATAAAAAACGCAAAAAAGAGCAGAAAATAAAGCTCAAGCAGGTTAAGAAGAATAATCAACCCAACAGCGAATCAACCGAAGTGGAAGTAGAACAATCCACCGAGGTTTCCACAGAAGCAGCCCCTGTAACCACCGAAGAAAAATAAGCGTATAAACAAGCTTCCCCGCAAAGTTAGTCCTTTGCGGGGAAGCTTGTTTTAAGACACTGATGCCGCCTACTGCACCACGGATTTTGACAACACATTAATGAAAATGATCCCCGTAATAATGAGAACGATCCCAGTCACACGCGCCCAGTCTAAGGTCTCGCGAAACAGGAGCATGCCAGCAACGACCGTGAGAATTAATCCCACACCAGACCAGATGGCGTACGCAACCCCGAGCGGCATCGTCTTCAAGGTGATAGACAGCAAATAGAACGACATCCCATAACCTGCAACCACAACCAAACTGGGGATCAATTTGGTGAATCCTTCTGAAAATTTGAGTGCAGTGGTGGCGATCACTTCACTAAGAATGGCTAAAAATAAGATGGCGAATGTTTTCATGTTTTTTTCCTTTGCAGGAATTATACGCAAACCAGACGCATATTTTTTACTACAATGCTATTGATGTAAATCAAAATTGATTCGGCACACGAAAGATAATCAAAAGCGGACCAGTCGACTGGTCCGCTTTTGATTATGCCTGCAAAAACCTGATCACCTTCTCATGAATTTCTCGTGACTGCAAAGCTCCGCGATGGTTCAAGCCAGTTGTTTCTTCATACTGCGCTTCCGGCCAGGCATTTGCCATGGCGCGGCTGTCTTCCACAGGGGTCACATTATCCGACTTGTCATGGAACATCAAGGCAGGGATGTTGATCTTTGTCACCAACGTTTCGTTGACAACCGCATCCAATACTTCCTTCCCAAATTTTTCATAGACCATGCCGCGCAGCCCCGCGATGATCTCATCTGGTAACTGGGCCTGCACTTGAAAACGCGGCAGGGCATCCATCAAACGGTTGAAAGAACCGAAATACACCAGTTTGGATGGAGTTGGAAAATTCAAATTGACCAGAGCATGAGACGTGATCAATGTCCCGAAAGAATGGGCAATGACCGCATCAAACTTTCCTGCCTGTTTCATCACCAAATTCATGGTTGGAGCGATCTCCAAAACATTGGTGATCTTCCCATCCGATTTACCGTGCGCGGGCTGGTCATAAGCAACAACACGATATCCCGCATTCAATAGCGGCTCCACAAAACCCGTCATTTGCGCGCGGCTGCCGCCCCAACCGTGCATTAATAGAACGGCAGGGCCTTCCTCTCCCCAGGCAGTCATGGCCAGTTCACCATCCGCAAATGGGATGCGTGAATTTTTTCCGCGATCCAAAACAGCCTGCTCTGTGGATTTGACCTCATATTTTGCAGGGCTAAAGAACGCACGGTATACCTTCTTGAGAATGACCTCTGATCCGACTGACGATGTTAAAGCTGACATATCTTCTCCTTTAAAATTACTTACTACTTAGTAAGTTTTGATGGCAAAAAAATTTAGACGAGCAGGTCCTGTTTATTTTGCTCGACCACGGCGGTGAATTTTCTAGGCCCCAATGCACGCGCCATCTGCAAAGCTCCCTGCACACTGGAAAGAATAACTGCCGCCTTGCCCACCGCATCTCCATTGAAATGAAAAACGCCCGCCTCTTTTCCTTCAGCCAAAGTTGCTTCCAGCCAAACGAGCAATTCCCTGTTCATGGCTTTTGTCTCCTCTTGCAGCGCGGCAGGGATTGAATTGAACTCCGCTTCCAGCGAACCCACGAGACAGATCTTGCCGTTATCTGCACGCATGTTTGTGTAGATGCCAAAGAACCAATCCAGTTTTTTTTCGGGGGCCAGGTCTTTCACGCGCGCATTATTGATCCACAACTGAAAACGGTCGCGGTAGCGTTTGATGACCGCACAGCCCAATTCCTCTTTACTGGGGAAGTGATAATGAATGGCGGCGTTCTTCACCTCAAGCTCTGCGGCAATATGGGCATAACTGAAACCGTTATAGCCCACATCCTGCAGAAAGGACTCAGCCAGATCCAGGATCACTCGTTTGATGTTCGCGTTTCTAACCATGCGCGCAATAATACTTACTAGTTAGTAAGTTGTCAAGACCACATATTTTTATACAAAACAAACTATACAATGCACTCCAAAAGTCTGGATTTTTATGATTAACGGTAGTACCATAATCGAAAATTTAGGTTTCTATTTTCAAGTCATGGCTGCAAAAACAGGAGGTAAAGCATGGAAGAAATTCTAGTTTGCTGTGGGTCTATATTTTTTTTGGGGGCAATATTAATTGGTACTTTTTCGTTTTCAGTGTTTTCCAGAGGACATAAGCCTTCCACATCAGCAATCGAAACTTCTCCTGCCGAAGCAAGAGAAGCCCACAGAAACAGATTGGAATTCCTGCTTGCGATTATCGGGATGTGGATCGGGCTGCCCTCTCTTTGTTCCATCTCGCAGGAAGTGGTAAGAACCTTTGTATCTTTTGAGAATATCGTCAATGAAGATACAGGAAAGATAATCAAAATGGTTAGTGATGGATGCCTGTTTGGCGCTTTGTTTACAGGGTTAATTATCTTAATTGCGGTCACCATTACAACATGGGGTACAAGTTTCATTGGGCTGAAAGTTTCCTCCTGGATGAACTCAATAAAAATGAAACTCAGATCCAAGCCGAAGCCTCCTGTTTCTCCAGTACATCCTACGAATGAACCCATCAAAAAACAAGGGGACAACTACATAAAGAATACATCCAGGGAATTTTTTCTAACAAAGTTTCTTGACGGAGTATGGACCCGTATAACTAAAACTCCCCACCAACAGATTGATGATCGAAATCCAGAACTGATTAAACCACCTGCTGCTATTACAGAGTTGCCACACACAAATAAAGATGAGTTGAGAGATCTGCCACCTTCATCTGGAAAAGCGCTTGAAGATCAAGGCATGAGTTTCTACGTTCAAAAAGTTCGCAAGAGAAATCCGAACTTTCCATAGAAAGAATAAAAAAAGAGCGGACAATTGTCCGCTCTTTCAACATCTGTGATTACACCCGTTCCCCGCGAAACTGCGTTTCATACAACTGGCAATACAACCCGCCGAGCACGAGCAATTCTTCGTGCGTGCCTTTTTCAACGATCTGTCCGCGATCCATGACCAGGATTAAATTGGCGGCGAGGATCGTGCTGAGGCGGTGGGCAATGACGATCGAAGTGCGGCCTGCCATCACGCGCTTCAACGCATCCTGGATCAAGGCTTCCGATTCGCTGTCGAGTGAGCTGGTGGCTTCGTCCAAAACTAAAATTTTGGGGTCTTTCAAAATGACACGCGCGAGCGCAATGCGTTGTTTTTCGCCGCCGCTCAAACGGTAGCCGCGTTCACCAACGATCGTATCGTAGCCATCGGGCAGGTCCATAATGAAGTTGTGGATGTTGGCAGCGCGTGCGGCGGCCTCGATCTCATCCTGTGTGGCATCGATCTTCGCGTACGTCAGGTTGGTGCGAATCGTAT
>JAVBXV010000200.1 GCA_030824405.1 Anaerolineales bacterium
TTTCAGAGCGATTACATTCGCTGTATTCCCAATCTCCAGATCGGGTTGCCGTTACGCTGCAAAGATCCAATCAGCCAGATCTTCAGATCTCCTACGCACAACTCTTGCGCGGCGCACAAGGCTTTGCCAGTGCGCTTGAACGCGAAAACATCCAGGCTGGCGAAGTCGTCATTCTCATTCTTCAACATGGCGAAAGTTTGATCTACTCTTACTTCGGCACTGTGCTTCATGGCGCCGTGCCTTCGATCATGCCGTTTCTCACCGAGAAACTTTCTCCCGAGCGTTATCGTGCCGATCTCTCCGCGTTGATTTCTGTAACCCGTCCCGCGGCAATCATCACCTACGCCGAATTTGAAGAGGAAGTAAAAACGGCGCTAAAGGATGGAGACTCCGTCCGCACAGTGATCGTAGCTGACAATGTTTCAGCGCAGGATGTAAACGCTTCAACCTGGCCCGGGCTTGCCCGCCAATCTGACGATATTGTCTTGCTCCAACATTCATCTGGCACAACTGGTTTGCAGAAGGGTGTGGCGCTTTCGCATAAAGCCGTATTCAATCAACTGGATGCGTACAGCCGTTTCCTTGAATTGACTCAACAGGACGTTGTTGTCTCATGGCTTCCGCTTTATCACGATATGGGATTGATCGCTGGCTTCTTGATGCCTATTCTTTATGGCGTTCATCTCGTCCTGCTTTCTCCCTTTGACTGGGTGCGGGCTCCTTATAAGCTGATGCAATCTGTTTCGCAATACGGGGGCACACTATCCTGGCTGCCTAATTTTGCGTACAACTTTTGTGCCCAAAAAATCCGTGACAGACACCTCGAAGGCGTAGACTTGTCCACGTGGCGGGCTGTGATCAATTGCTCCGAACCTGTCCGCTGGGAGAGTCATCAGGCATTTTACGAGAAATTCAAACCGTATGGCTTGCGGGAGAATGTGCTGCATGTCTCATACGCGATGGCAGAAAATGTCTTTGCTGTGACCCAGTCCACTTTGACAGGCCAGCCCGCGGTCGAAGAAATTGATCGGGAAGCATTCATGGTCGAGCGAATTGCCAAAGATGCAAACGGAAAGCCTGCCATGAAAATGATGTCATCTGGCCGTCCGCTTTCCAATGTTGAAATAAAAATAAAAGATGAGCAGGGTAACGAACTCCCTGAGCGTGTTGTTGGTGAGATCGTTTTGAAAAGTGATTGTATGCTCACTGGCTACTACAATCGCCCTGACGAGACGCAGAAATCCCTTGTGGATGGCTGGTATATCACTGGCGATTACGGATATATTTCCAACGGCGAGGTCTTCGTCTCTGGGCGCAAAAAAGATGTGATCATTGTGGGTGGGAAGAATGTATATCCACAGGATCTTGAGTCGTTGAGCTACGAAGTGCCTGGTGTACATGCAGGCCGCTCGGTGGCGTTTGGCATATTTGACGACGAACAAGGAACTGAAGAAGTTGCCATCATTGCCGAATCAGATGCGGGCGATGATGCAGAACAGCAAAAGATCGCAGATGCCATTCGCCAGTATGTGACGAAGAACTCTGCGATTGCCTTGCGCTATGTAAAGGTGGTGGGCCCCAAGTGGATCGTCAAAACCTCGAGCGGTAAGACGGCGCGCTCGGCAAACAAGGAAAAATTCCTCGATGAATTAAAAAAAGACAGTCGCCTGTAGGCGACTGTCTTTTTGATAACTTGTTTATTATCCGCCAGTGGGGAGGCGTTTTTCCAAAGTGCGGTTGAGAAGGTCTTCCTGCTCATTGGAAAGGGATTTGTAGGATTTTGCGCGAGTCTTGCGGCCTTTGGATTTTTCCAAAGCTTCCTGCCAGGCAACTTGCATGGCAGTGAGTTGTGGCTCTGAAGGAGTCTCAACGTCCATCTCGTAGCTTTCTTCCTGTTTCTTGCCTTTGCCGCGTTTGGCACCAGTGCCGCCGCGAGCCTTGCGATCTTCACGTTCGGGCTTATCTTCCTCGATAACTTCAGGTTGAAGAGCCTTCATGCTCAGACGAATCTGGCGTTTGCGACGATCAACATCCAAAACCTTGGCTTCGATCTCTTCGCCTTCTTTTACAACTTCACTGGCGGTTTTTACATAGCCGCGAGTAAGTTCGCTGACGTGAATGAGGCCAGGACGTTCAGCTCCGAAATCTACAAATGCACCGTAGGTTTCAAGGCGAACTACTTTACCTTTTACGATCATGTCAGGCTGGATCTCTTTCCACTCAAAAGCAAGTGGTTCGATCATTGTTAGTTCTACGCGATCTTTTTTGACGCGTCGTACCCACACTTCAACAGATTGTCCTTCTTTTACAACATCTTCCACTTTGTTGACGGGTTCAGCTTGTAATTGTGAAATGTGAATGACGCCTGGTACGCTTTGCCCAATGTCCACGAGCGCCCCCGCGAGTGTGGTCTTAATAACTTTGCCGCTAAGTTTCGTTTTGGGTTCGAGCGCAACGGCGGGCGCAATATCGGGTGTTGCCATAGTTAATCTCCTGCTGGTTAGAAATAATGCCGAAGGACGATTATACCTGTCTGACAAAAAATCGTCAACGTGAAATGGGGAACTGCTTTCCGTACCTTGACGAATCATCCTCACGAGAATAAAATCCTCTTGTTACCCCTCTTGTGCCTCCGCATGGAGGCGCATTTTCTGCCTAGAGCCTAAAATGTCCAAACAAACTGATATTGCCGAAACCGAACAACCGCAGGTAGTCAATCTTTCCCAGGTGGATGTGGAAAAGGTTGATGCTGAATTGGTGCGCATGCATCAAAGTTCTGCTCAATTGATCAGCGCTGAAGATGTTGAGTTGAGCCAGAGTGCCGCTTATCAGGTTCAAGCTGATCGTGTGGCTGGGACGGGTGCTGCTCTCGCGTTTGTGCATGCTTACGACGTTTCCATGCAAAACAGCCTTTCGGGAATGGTTCGGGCGGAGAAAATTTCTCTTAATGGCAGCGCAGGTGCGGTCGTGGCTGGAAGCGTCGATTTTGGTAATGCCTACGCTGGCGTTGTCGCGAGTCGCGAAGTCAAAGGAGAAAAGATCGAATCCTTTGTTCTTCTGGCAGGGAAAGTGGACGGGAATGTAACTACTATCATTGATGCTCGCGGCGCGCTGATCGCAGGTTTGGTTGGCGGGCTGTTTGCGGGAATTATGCTCTTGTTGGGCCGTATGTTGTTCGGTCGCAAGTAGGTGAGTGTTGGCGGTATAATCACCGCCTGATCAATTGGAATGTTGAGCGGTGAAAATCGCTTTTCATAATTTATTTCATAGGGCGAAGGTAACAGAACAGGTTTCTGTGAGAGGCGTCCGAGGAGAACAAGATGGAAAAAGTTGTACTTAAAGCGGAAAAACGTGATGTGATTGGCAAGCAGGTGAATGCCTTGCGACGTTCAGGCAAACTGCCTGCCGTGATCTATGGTCGTCACGTTGAACCGGTGTCAATTTTGTTGGATGCACATGCTGCCGGGCTCGTACTCGCCAAGCTTTCATCTTCCAGTCTCGTGGTGATCGATCTTGACGGTAAGCAATACCCAACTCTTGTGCGCGAGAGACAACGCAATTTCATTAAGGGAAATCTTACTCATATTGATTTCCTTGCTGTAGACCTCACCGAGAAGATCCGCGCAAGTGTGCGTGTTGAACTCGTGGGCGTTTCTGCCGCAGTGAAAGATTACAACGCTGTGCTCATTAAGGGACCCCAGTCTGTTGAAGTGGAATGTTTGCCCACAGACCTGCCCGAGCGCATCACTGTGGACATGGCTGCTCTTACCCAGGTTGGCAGCGTGATCCATGTCAGTGATATCGTTCTTGCTGATAATGTTCACATGCTCACCAATGGTAATGAAATGATCGCCATTGCCACCGCTCCCAAAGTGGACGGTGTTGAAGTCGCCGCCGCAGGCGCAGCTGAAACTGCTGCACCTGAGATCAGTGTGGATCGCGGCAAGAAGGAAGAAGAAGCCAAGAAGTAGGCTGATCTTTTTGAAAACAAAAAACGCCATCCTTCAGGATGGCGTTTTTTTATTTTAAGGTTTCGATTGTTTTCAAAAAATTGACGGTCATTCTTGCTGTTGCACCCCATAATAATTCACCGTCGTACGGATGATATGCGATTAAAGACCTTTCTGATTCGCGCATGGAAAATTCCCAATAATTATTTCGGTTGGATAACCACAACAGCGGAATGGTGAAAACGCGCGCCACTTCAGCGCCTGATGTCTTAAAGGCGTACGGCCAGGGGATGACGCCAACGATCGGGCTGACCCGAAAGTTGCTGATCGTTATCATCTGGCTGAGACTCCCGAGCACAGTGACATCTGACGGGGCCATGCCGATCTCTTCCTGTGCTTCACGCAGGGCGGTTTGTTCGGGCGTAGTTTCGCCTTCGTCACAGGCGCCGCCTGGAAAGGAGACTTGTCCCTTGTGAGATTCGACCCTGTCTGTGCGGCGGGTGAAGAGCAAATGCCATTCGTCCTGAAAATAGGTCAGCGGAATAAGC
>JAVBXV010000176.1 GCA_030824405.1 Anaerolineales bacterium
TTTCTTTACCAGCAGTTGTCCCAATACAAGGCGTGTGGCCAGTGCGTAATCGTTATGTTTGATGGAGTGTTGTAGAAAACGCTGTGCGCTTTCCTGCCTATCACCTGCTATTCGCAGAAGGCCCAGGTTGAAATAAATGGATGGATGTTTAAATCCAGATTCCAGCGCATGTTCCATTTCTTCGGCGGCCTGCGCATCATTTCCTTTTGTCTGTGAATCAATTGCCTGGCTGAGATGCAGTACTACTTTCACCTGCTCTGATTGCTGCATGGAAAGCCCGCCCGTTCCCTTCATGATCGCGGATATGCCTTTGCGTTCCTGTGCAGATGGACTGTCGTCAGAGAATTCGAAGAGAAGCTCTGCCAGTTGGGTGAGTGCTTTTTGGCGCGCTTCCGCTACAGGGTCTAGGCCAGAGGCGGCTTTTTGCGGCTCCTGTAATTTCTTTACCTGCGCCATGCGAATCGGCCCCGTCCCGCCTTTGCCGCGGATCGGTTTGGGCAGGAGCTGCCCGGTGCGTAGTTGAGTTTGAGCTTGTTTTACTTCAGGACTGTTTGGCAGAAGGGACTGGGCCTTATCCACCATTTCTTTTGTTTTTTCTGAATTGCCCGCACGCTGAAGGATGCTTGCAATTGCAAGATATTCAGTAACTGCCTGCTGGGTGTGACCCAGTTTTTCATGTACCTGCGCGAGGCGTGAATGTGCAACTGAATGATCTGGATTAAGGTTTGTAACTCTCAGCCAGTTCTCAAGTGCTTTATCGGTATCGCGTTGTTTGAAGAAAATATCGCCCGCACGCATGGCCGCTTCAACTGCGGTTTTTAAATCACCAGTACGCTCGGAGATTTGCGCCACTTTTTCCATCGGCATTGGATCGTCAGGTGAGATCCTGGCTACATTCATATATGTCCGCAGGGCTTCTTCGATCTCGCCGAGTTGATAAAGCGCAAGCCCAAGGCTGTTGAGAGCTTTAGGCTGGTCGGGAAATTCCTGCAAAGCGCGGCGATAGGCGCTGACTGCCTTGTCCCATTCCTGGTCCCAGGCGGCAGAGTGGCCGTCATTCATTGCTTTTGTGAAAATGTCTTCTCGTCCGGGCATAGTGTTCTTTTACTCTCGCGTGCGCTGGATTATATGACTATGACGCAATTATAACCTTGTATATTGGATGAATGGAGCAGGCCGCTGATTACTTTAGTACCGTCATCTCGCCCCAACTCGCGCCCGCTTTTGCTTCTGTTTCGAGAGGGATGCTCATCGGGTAGGCATTTTCCATCGTTTCCTGAACGACCTGCGCGGTCTTTTGCATTTCGCCTTTTGGGCATTCCAACACAAGTTCATCATGCACCTGCAGCAGCATTTTGCCTTTCAATCCCGCGGCTTTCAATGCAGGTGGAATGTTCAACATGGCGATCTTCATCACATCTGCCGCTGTGCCTTGAATGGGAGCGTTGATGGCTTCGCGTTCTTCGCGGTTCTTCAATTGCATATTCACTTTGCCTTGCAGGGCAGGGAAATATCTTTTGCGTCCGAGCAAAGTTTCCACATACCCGATCTCGGCGGCTTGCCTGCGCATGCCATCCAGATAATTTTTGACACCAGGGAATTTCTTGAAATAGGCTTTGACGAAATCCTCCGCCTCTGCCAATGTCAAGTCTGTGGAGCGGGTCAGCCCAAATGCAGACATGCCGTAGATCAAACCGAAGTTGATCGCTTTAGCATGGCGGCGCATATCCTTGGTGACCTTGTCCAGTTCAATGTCGTAGATGGCGGCGGCGGTTGTGCTGTGAATATCTTCTCCCGCACGGAAGGCTTTAAGCATGGCTTCATCCTGTGCCATGTGTGCAACGATGCGTAATTCGATCTGTGAATAATCCACAGAAAGCAACACATTGCCTTTGTCTGCAATGAAGCCATTGCGTACGCGGCGACCTGTTTCGGTGCGGATGGGGATATTCTGCAAGTTCGGGTTATTAGACGACAGGCGGCCCGTTACCGCGCCGATCTGGCTATAGGAGGTGTGCACACGGCCTGTGTTCTCGTCCACTTGCAGGGGGAGCGCATCCACATAGGTGGATTTGAGTTTGGATAACTCACGCTGTTCGAGAATCCATTCCAGGATTGGATGTTTATCGCGCATGGCATCCAGCACGTCTGCTGAGGTGGAGTAAAAGCCTGTTGCTGTTTTGCGACCTTTGTCGGGTGGTTCGAGGCGCAAGTGATTGAAGAGCACATCCGAGAGTTGCTGCGGCGAATTAATGTTGAAGGTCTTGCCTGCCAGGCTGAAAACTTCCTTTTCAATTTCAGCGAGACGTTTTTCCAATTCCTTCGACATTTCAGCAAAGAAGTTGACATCGATCAACGCGCCTGTCATTTCCATGTCTGAGAGGACAGCCGTTAGCGGCATGTCAATTTCATCAAGCAGCTTCGTGCCGTTGACGCGTTCCAACTCTGTTTGCAAAATGGGCATCAGGCGCAGTGTGTTTTCTGCATCTGCGGCGGCATACGGCGCAACCGATTCAATGGCAACATCGGCCATGCTGATCTGCTTTTTACCTTTGCCGATCAACTCTTCGATGTGGGTCATCTCTTCGCCAAGGCGGGCGTATGCAAGATTTTTCAGCCCAAGATTGCGGGAGGATGGGTCAACGATGAATTCAGCCAGCATGGTGTCGAAGGTGAGCGGTGAAACCACCAGCCCATATTTTGCGAGCACGATGTAATCATATTTGGCGTTGTGCGCCACTTTCCCGATCTTCGCATTCGTCATGGACGGGGTGAGCGCTTCGAGAACTTTTTCAAGTTCAAGATTATTTCCAGAAGAATGACCGACAGGAATGTAATACCCCTGTCCATCTTTGACGGCGAGTGAAATGCCAACGATCTCCGCCTTCATTTCCTCGGTGGATGTGGTTTCAGTATCAAAGGAAATAACTTTTGCTTTCGCCAGTTCTTTTTTCAATGCGTCAAGTTTTTCATCCGAGTCCACGATCACCACTTCAATATTCGAAGGCTGTGAGAGCGTAACCATTTGCGGCTGATTTTGAAACATGGAAATTTGTTCGCCAGCTTTTCCCTTTTTAGGCTTGGCGATCAATTCTGTTGCGGGGGCATGACCGCTAATGGCGGGAACCTTGGCAAGTAATGTTTTGAATTCCATTTCCTTGAAGAAGGTTTCCAGTTTGGCTGGGTCAAAGGGTTTGACTGCGGCATGTTCAAGGTCAAGGTTTAATTTGAGATTAACTTCAATGCGCGCGAGGTCACGGCTCATGTAGGCCATCTCTTTGCCCGTTTCAAATTTACTTTTCCAACGGTTCTCCACCTGATCCAAATTTGCATAGATCGCATCCAGTGTTTGGAATTTTTCCAACAGCGAGATCGCGGTCTTTTCGCCCACGCCCTTTACACCAGGAATATTATCGGAGGTATCGCCAACGATGGCTTTGTAATCCACCACTTGATCGGCGCGCACGCCCAACTTTTTGATGACATCTGCATCGGAGATGTACGTTGCGTCATCGCCTGCGAGATAGACAGCCGTGCGCTCATTGACCAGCTGAAGCAGGTCTCTGTCACCTGTAATGATCTTTACGCCCAGGCCTTGTTCCGCCGCTATTTTGGCAACACTGCCAAGGACATCGTCTGCTTCGTAGCCTTCCACTTCGAGGCGTGGAATATTGAAAGCGTCCACCATCTCGCGGATGCGGTCCAACTGCGGACGCAGGTCATCGGGCATTTTTTCGCGTGTGCCTTTGTATGCAGGGAAGATGTCATCACGGAAAGTCTTGCCTACGTCAAAGGCCACGGCGAGGTATTCAGGTTTTTCCTGTTCGAGCACGCGCACCAACTCGCGGGCAAATCCATAAATACCCGCGGTAGGCTCACCCGTGGAGGTTTGCCAGCGTGCGTTATTTCCTCCGCCTGCGGTGAGGGCAAAATACATACGATAGGCGAGAGCATGTCCATCAATTAAATAAAGGGTAGGGGGCATAGGTTTGATCTTTCGTCATTGCAATGACAGGTATAGGGGATATAAAATAAAAACGCAGAGTGATTGCTTTCTCGGAACCAAAGCGTCTAAATTATCAACTGGTTACAACCTTTGACAATCGCCTTGTTGGTCATCAATGATACAGAGTTTACCACGCGATTTATAACCCCTTCACGGGTTGTAAAATCTGCTTTTTCCATTACGTGCTGAAAACAGGCTGATACATAACTAAAATTGACATAGTGATTTTAGACCGTCCCAAGCCTTCTGTGGGGCTGATGATGGGTTTCCTTTTGGCTACCAATATTTTTTGGCGACTTGCAATTTTCGCTTTCTGTGCCCCCAATTCTTCAAGGGTTATAACTTCATTCCCAACGTATATTTCTTCAATTGGGTCTTCTTCGGGATTGACTTCGGGTAGGGTATATTTCCCCCTGATAGCCTCTGTGATCGGGAGGAAATCAGGGGATGAAGGTAGCAA
>JAVBXV010000423.1 GCA_030824405.1 Anaerolineales bacterium
TGTTTATTTTCTATATCGATTATTTGTTGTGCGTTCATTCGATCACCGTTCCATTTCCTGCCAAAGCATTCGAGATCGGATTTTGAATTCTTCCATCCGCGATGATGACGCGACTCACGCCGCCTTTGAGCGCTTCTTCTGCGCCCAACACTTTCTTCTTCATGCGACCTTGTGCCGCTTCACTCGCCGCCGACAACTGACTCTGCGGCAGCTGCCGAATGAGTGTTGATTCATCTGGAAAATTCTTCATCAGCCCAGGCACCGCTGTCAGCAACAACAAAGTCTCCGCCTTGAGCGCGGATGCAACCATCGCCGCCGCGCGGTCTGCATCCACATTCAACGCCTCCCCTTTTTCACTGACAGCCACGGGGGCAATAACAGGCAAGCAACCCATTTCCATGATCGCCATTAACAAATTACCATTTACTCTTTCTATCTTCCCCGTGTAATCATCGCGGATTATCTTGCGTTTGCCGTTCTCAATGCTCTGCACAGATTCTTTGCGTGTGGCTTGCATCAGTCTTCCATCTAACCCGCACAACCCAAATGCATTGACTCCCAGCATTTGCAATTGCTCCGTCAGCAACGAATTGACCTTGCCATTCACCGCCATCAAAAAGATTTCCAGCGTCTTTCTATCGGTATAACGCGACGTATAGCCCGAAGGCGAAGTGATCATCTTCGGCGGCGTGCCAAGACCTTCACCGAGCGCATTCGCCTCTGCAGAACCGCCATGCACAAAAACAAGGCGCTTGCCCTGTTTCAACAACTCCACCGCATCCGCACAGATCGCAGAAAAATCCACACCCTCTGTGCCGCCGAGTTTGACAACAGTAATTGAATCTGACATAAGTTCTCTTCCTTGTCTCGCTTCGAAATTCGATAGTAGATAATTCGATGCTCGAATATCGAATTATCGCTAAATCGGATGCAACCCTGCAAATTCCAATCCGAGAGTCTCATCCCAACCCAGCATCAAATTCATGCACTGCACCGCAGAACCAGATGCGCCCTTCATTAGATTATCAATCGCGCAGATAGACACGATATGACCATTGCTCTCGTCCAACTCAAATCCCAGATCAGCATAATTCGAGCCAGCTAAAATCTTCGGCTCAGGCACACGATAAACGCCGCGCTGTTCTCGCACCACGCGCACGAATGGATTTTCGTTCGCCACCGCTCTATAGGCTTTCCACAAATCTTTTGTCGCCACACCAGGTTTGGCCTTGACATGAGCCGTCGCCAAAACGCCACGTACCAAATCCACAGCGGTCATCGTCAACGAGATATCTTTGACGCCCATTTCCTGAATCACTTCCGCCGTGTGACGATGTCCAAAGGCCGAAAACGTGCGGATCACATTTGCGCGCTCGGCGTGCATTGACCCAGAATTTCCTTCCGCGCCGCCTTCGGATGAACCAACTTTAATTTCAATAATTACTGGGGAAGACAAATCAATCAAGTCCGCTTTGACCAACGGCAACAACGCGAGATTACTCGCTGTGGCATTGCATCCCACGCCGCTGATGTAACTGGCTTTCGAAATCTCTGCGCGATGAAGTTCGGGCAAGCCATAAACAAACTTGCTCAACCATTCTGGCGCGGTATGTTTCTCGCCATACCACTGCTCATAAAACGCCGCATCCCGCAGACGAAAATCTGCCGCGAGGTCTACGATCTTTGTTCCCAATTTTGCATACTGCTCAATGTTATGTTGCGCCTGTCCATGCGGCTGGGCGAGGAACAAAATATCCACTGGCTCCAACTGTGAAGGGTCGCTGAATTTCAACTGAGTCTGCTTGCGCAAGTTAGGATGAGTCTGATACACATACTCACCCACACGCGAGCGTGAAGTCACCTGCTTGATCTCCACATTCGGATGAGCGATTAACAACCTTAACAATTCACCACCACCGTATCCCGATCCACCAATGATGGAAACATTTGTTTTCAATTCATCCTTCATAATTCATCCTTCATCCTTGCCATCTTCACTGTATATTCCACGATCTCACCCGCAATATCAATACCGCTCACGGGTTGCATCGTATGAAATTCCATTGTGTGATTGATCTCGTTGACAAGATAGCCGCGCTCGGTATGTTCGATCAAGTCCACGGCCAGCACACCGCCGCCGACAGCCGCAGTTGCTTTCAGACACATCTCTTCGATCTCAGGTGTGATGGGACACAACTCGCCTTCCCCGCCGCGTGCCGTGTTCGTGATCCAATGTTCAGACTTGCGATACATGGCCGTCAGCACACGGTCACCGATCACAATCGCGCGGATATCACGCCCAGGCTTCTTAATAAATTCCTGAATATAAAAAACAGAATGTTGTACAGAACCGAGCGTGGCCTTGTGTTCCAACACCGCTTCGGCCGCATCGCGGTCGTTGATCTTCGCCAGCAAACGTCCCCACGAACCAACAACAGGTTTCAACACCACAGGATAACCAAACGCCTCGATCGCATCCAGTGCGGCTTCGGGGGTGAAGGCCACCACATTACGCGGTTGCGGCACGCCCGCCTTCGCCAGCATCGCAGATGTGGTTAATTTGTCGCCGCAAATTTCAGCAACCAACGCAGTGTTCACTGTTGGCACGCCAAACGAGTTTAACAATCGTAGGGCATACAATCCGCTGGTGTAACTGATACTGCGCTCCAGCACCGCGTCAAACGCGCGCCACGGTTCGGGATTTTCCAGATCAAATGAAATCGCGCGGTCATCGAGTCTTTCGTAATCAATGCCGCGTTTTTCCATCGCCGCGAAAATCCATTTTTCTTCCACCCGCACACGGGAATATAAAACGCCTATTTTCAATCGTCGTTGCATAAGACCTCAGAAATGAAGAATGTTGAATTCAGAATGATGAATAAAAATTCTTCATTCTGAATTCTATATTCCGCATTTACTCCCCCCAATCTTCCTGTTCCATGGGCGCGAGTTGAATCGTCGCGGGGTCGAGCGCGGTCACTTCCAAATCCACGCCGCAATCAGAGCAGACGATGATCTCACCAACTTCGGTTCCAGCTTCCAGCGTAATTTCGGCTTCACATTCGGGGCAAACAACAGTAGACATTTTTATACTCCTTTGATCTTTTCAATTTGATTTTTTACAGATTGGAGACTCGTGCCGCCAATCGCATTTCTTTTTTCGATGGATTTCAGTGGGTCGAAAACTTGATACACATCCGCTTCAAAAGCTGGACAGAGTGCCTGATACGCTTCGAGTGACAGTTCCTCCAATCCAACATTTTTCTCGCCAGCCTCGCGGACAGCTTTTCCTGCTATCGCGTGCGTCTCTCGAAACGGAATTCCTTTATCAACTAGATAATCTGCCAAGTCAGTTGCCATCATGAACGAGTCAATTGCGTTTCGCATTCGTTGCGGCTTGGCTGTGATCGTATTAATCGCACCAGCGATGACAGGCAAAATAGCAAGCAAGGTATCTGCCGCCGCGAAGACAGGCGCTTTATCTTCCTGTAAATCTTTATCATAAGTAGATGGCAAGCCTTTAAGCGTGGCGAGCAAACCTGTCAGCATTCCAATGAGTGTGCCAGCCTTGCCGCGAGTCAACTCAAACACATCGGGATTCTTTTTCTGCGGCATGAGACTCGACCCCGTTGAGAAGGCGTCTGAGAGTTCGAAGAAGCCAAACTCGGCACTGGTATATAAAACAATTTGTTCCGAGAGTTTACTGAGGTGAATACCTGTCATGGTCGCGCAGAATAAGAACTCGGCGGCGAAGTCTCTGTCTGAAACAGAGTCGAGGCTGTTGGGAGAAGCAACTGCAAAGCCAAGTGACTCAGCCAACGCGGCGCGGTCCACGGGGACGGGTGTGCCAGCAAGTGCGCCAGAACCGAGAGGCAAAATCGAAACTCGTTTTATTAAATCTGCGAGTCTCTCGCGGTCACGTTGGAGCGGATGATAGTGACTCAGCCACCAATGAGATAACAAAATCGGCTGGGCACGTTGTAGATGAGTGTAGCCAGGCATAATGATCTCGCCTGCGAGTTCGGCTTGGGAGAGCAACGCAGGTTGCAGAATGCGGAATGCAGAATCTAATTCAGGAATGGCTTGTAGCATCCACAATCTGAAATCGGTGGCGACTTGATCGTTGCGGCTGCGTCCTGTGTGGAGTTTGCCTGCGGTGGTGCCAATGAGTTCGGTTAAGCGGCGCTCGACGGCGGTGTGGATATCTTCGTCAGAGGGGGTGAAGATAAACTCACCCGAAGCGAATTCTTTTTTGACAGTAGCAAGCCCGAGTGAGATGGATGCGTGTTCTTCATCCAAAAGAATATTTGCTTTGTGCAATGCATTCGCCCACGCGATGGAACCATCCACATCCTGAATTGCCATGCGCTGGTCAACAGGCAGGGATGAATTCAAGTCCCAGGCTTGATCGTTTAGTTTGGTTGAAAAGCGTCCACCCCAAAGGGTCATAAAATCT
>JAVBXV010000195.1 GCA_030824405.1 Anaerolineales bacterium
TTGCTTCTGGCCGTGCCGATTGCGGGCTTGGAATTGCAGCGGCGGCGCAAGCTTTGGATCTGGATTTTGTGCCGCTTTTTCAGGAACGTTATGATCTGGTGATTCCGCAAGAGCACGCACAGAGTGAATTGCTTGCCCCGCTTTTTGATCTTCTGGTGGATGCTTCATTTCGAAATTCTGTATCGAAATTAACAGGTTATGATATTTCGGTGATGGGTAAAATAATTCTGGAGGACTAATATTATTATGGATGGATTAATTATGGATGGACTTATTATTGACGATAATCGTCAAACCGCAGATGCGTTACAGCAGATGTTGGATGTGTTGGATGTGAAGGCTCGTGTGGCCTATGGCTCCAGCGCTGCGATTTCGGTGCTGGGAAGTTTTGTGCCGCGTTTTGTTTGTCTGGATATCAACATGCCAGGTTTGGATGGGACGGAGATCCTTGCGTATCTTCGCCGTGAGCCGCGTTTGATGCGTGTGCCCGTGATCGTGATCACCTCTGACGACCAGCCAGAGACCCGCCAGCGGGTGATGAAGGGCGGCGCCACTGCAATGTTGATCAAACCCGCCACGATCGATGCACTTGAAGGTGCTTTGAAAAAAGCTGGAATCATAAATTAAAAATGCAGCGCGAGACGATTCGTCTCGCGCTTTTGTTTGAACTGACATTGAGCATAAAGAAGCATTGCTTCTTTATGCTCAATTATTTTAAGGCCAGGGAATTTGCGCGGGCTGCGAAAAGCCGTGTTTTTCAACGGTGTAAACTACACCTTCTGATGGAAGCGCGCAGCCAGCCTCATCTTTTACAGTGTAGCTGGTGGTGTATTGATCGGGGTAGGAATATGTCCACCATAGGTAGGCGCCGTCCTGACAGACAAAGGCGATGATCAAATATCCGCGATCTTTGTCGGCGGTCATAACCATTTGATCCCAACTGATGGTTACTTCATCTCCATTGCGAACTGCACTTACATTTTTCGGCGGGCCATACTGGTTGTACCCAATGGATTGCAGATCTGGCTCGGTTGTGTAGACTGTGTTGACGTCTCCAACCACGTCCACGATGGATGGGGCGACCCAGCAGTAGTAATTCAACTTGTCAAATTTTATATAAAGCCATGAGCTGTATTCATATCTTCCACGCACGGTACCCACATCGCCAGCGTACAGGTCTGCGGCGTGTAGAAATGCGGCGGATGGTCCATAGCGGCAATGAGCCTGTTTGTTCACGGTCACTGAAGGGAATGCAAACGTGGGTGTTGCGGTGATGGTTGGTGTTAAGGTAATGGTGGGCGTGAAGGTGATCGTTGGTGTAAATGTGAACTCGGGCGTGGATGTGAATTCAGGCGTTGCAGTTTCGGTGGGAGCCTGAAGCGTGGACGTGGAAGTTGGTTCCTGCTGTGTCGGAAGACTGCAGGCGGAAAGCAGCAGGAAAGTGATCAGAATCGCTTGTGTTTTTTTCATTCCATCTCCAGTAACTACTTTTTATTTTCCGCAGGTTTGGGCAGGCTCATACCATTCAGCCATGCCTGCCTGTAGTTGATCTGCGGCTTCCTGTGGACTGATCTTGTCTTTGATCATTGCATATTGTGCATCTCTCATCAAGGTGGCGGGACTGGGCACCTGATTCGTGACGGATATTTCTGAATACGCCCAGCGCAGATCTGTGGGGAATTGGTCTGTCAATTCTTTGAATTGGTGGCTGTGCAGGTTGTCCACTTTATTGAGTTCGATATTGCTGAGCGGGTAGAAGCCTGGCAGGATCTCCTGACTTAAGTTGAGGCTCTCGGCGGTCATTAGCCACTTAAAGAATTTAAGCGCGGCTTCTTGCTTGGCTGGAGAAATGGTGTTGTTTATTCCGATGGCGATATCTGGTTGAAAGATGACGTAAGTCTGCGAGTTTTGCGCGGCGGGAACGGCAAATACATCCCAGTTGAATTCTGTACTGCTTGAGAAATAGTTGACATCCCAGGAGCCGCCAAAGAGCATGGCTGCTTTCTGGTCGATGAAGCGCTGTTTGCTGGTGTAGGAGCTGATCGAATTAAAGTCCCTGCTTAGGTAGGGGATTAATTCTGCGATCGCGTTGAATGCTTTTACGGAGCTTGAGTCGTTGAAGCAGCGGCCGCCGTTTGCGGGATTCATATATTGGGCTCTTCCCTGCGGCCCGTCAATGAAATTCGCCGCGAGATTCATGAACATATCGTTTTCTTCATTTGCGACAAGGCTATTCCCAATGGGAATGTACCCAGCAGTTTTGAGGATCTCCGCGGTTTGGAGGAATTCTTCCCATGAGGTTGGCGTGCTTAATTGGAGTTTATCGAAAATATCCTTGTTGTAATAGACACCCTGCACCACTCCCACGTAGGGCAGCCCGTAATACTTTCCGTTTTCATCCTGCCAGGGGGCGCGGAGATCTTCAGCATAGTTTTCTTCGATCGGCAGAGATGCGAGATCGATCGTGTGTTCGGAATAAGCACGTTGAAAAGGCGGGACAAAGAACATGTCTGGGCCTGCGTTGTTGCTGCCCAAGCGTACATTGAGAATACTTCTATAACTTGGGCCAAATATGGGCAAGTGGACAACGTTGATCTCAGGATTGTCTTTATGGAAAGCCTCAAGCAGAGATGTGATCTGTGCATCATCTTCGGGGCGCCAGCTAGCCAGTTCCAGGGTGGTGACGCTGTCAGATTCTGGCTGAACAGCTATATCGTTTAGATCGGAAGCGTTTGATTTGATATCTTGGACGCTGCTTACCGCGCGTCTGACCGTATCGTTGTCTACATTAAAGTCTATCCATCCCATGTAGGCGAACCAGCCAACCAAAAGCACAAGTGCCAGAATGGACGGATAAACAATGCGTCCCGTCAGGTTGAGTTTCTGACGCGTGGCCGCATGTTTTTGCTGCAAGTCTTTATCTTCTGTTTCTTCTGATTGCTTTTCAAGGCGAATGCTTAATGTTTCCAGCAGGACGATCAAGGCAGACATTAAATAAGCCGCATAGAAAAAGTATTCAATAACAATGGTGTATCCAATTTCAGGCAGGGCGCTTGCCAGGTTGAAATGGAAGAAAGCTGTTGTCAGTAATGCTGTCGACCCAACGCCGATGCGTTCAGAATGTCCCAGCGGGAGATAGAACGTAATGTATGCAAGGATCAGTGTCAGGAAAAGCGGCAGCAAACTCTTGATGATGAATTCCAGCGAGTTGCGCTCTACAAGAAGATGAACATCGAAGAGTGAAAAACTTGTTGCAACTGTGTCATCAAAGTTTTTGGGATTGCCCAATGTGGATGTGGTTTTGAATAAATTTTGATCCACGTGCGCTGAAAAAGGTTTCCATCCATACAGGGAAACAAAGGAATCATTCTCGACCCAGTGACCGAGTAATTTTTCGTCATTGGCATATCTCATGCCAGGGCGATCTGTCACATATTGAATGAAGGTTGCTGTTGCGTTTTGATTGCGGAATTGAATGGTCAGATCGTGCTGGTCAAAGGGATAGGCGGCGAAATTGAACTGATTTTTGAATTTACCAGAGACGCGCAGGGTCGTGTACACACTGCCGTCACTGGTTGTTTCTGAATTGATCTCGTCTGTGCTGATGATCTCTTCTGCGTTGGTGAAGACGATATTTTCTGGCTGGAAATTTTTATCTTCATCGTTGGGGATGTAACGGAACCACAGGTAGAAATCTGCGGTGTACGTGGACTCTTTTTGATCAATTCCGCGAATCTCGATAATGTCCACGCCTGCGTAGACGATGTTGGTCTTGTAAACCCGCTCTCCGTCCACGGTAATGATGTGTCCCAGATCCTCTTGCTCGGCCAGGTTGGATATCGTTTCTGGCAGCAGGATCGGCTTGTACTGAACGGGCGCTGAAATGAGATATCCATTTTGATATACCCCAAACAATGTTCCACGCAAGGCAGTGTGGCTGTGATTAAAATAGATCGGGCCCGTCACGCCTTCAATGGCTGTTTCTGGGTTGCTTAAGCGCAGCAATGCCTGTTGTATTTCCAAACGTAATTCTGAAGATGGTGTCGTTTCTGGCGTGGCTTGAAGCGCACCCAGGATCGCCAGCATGGCGTCATATCCATGTGCCGCCATATTGCTGACGGAAATGTTTGGGTATTCCTTTTGATAATCTTTAATGAACTGACTGGTAAAGTCGCCCGCGCTGTCAGGTAGGATCGCGCGGGTGGTGATGATGTCATCTGTGAAATATCCAGGGCGGGCCTGTTCAGCGCCTACAGCGTTGATGCGCTCAATGAAACCGTAAGTGCTAAGATTTTCCCCGCCAAGGGTTGGGTTTTGAAACCCGCGATTCTTAAGCGCAATAATAAATTCTGCGGAAACATGATCGTTTCCAGCGATCAAAAGCGCCCCTTCGTTGACTGAAAATATCTTTCCAACCGCAGCCTGAATCTCCCCGTCTGTGGCGTTTTCATTTAG
>JAVBXV010000238.1 GCA_030824405.1 Anaerolineales bacterium
GGCTTTGACTCTGGCAACAGCTACCCGCTTCACCTCGGACCGTGGATGCTGGGCGGCTTCGTCCCGCTTTTTCTTGGCCTCGGCTTGATCCTGCTCCACTACCTGACGGAAAAAGAATAACTCCATTCCAAAAAATGGCGTCTGCTTGCAATCCATTCTCATTACTCATATAATCAATCGAATGGAAACTCAACCAACAAGACCATTTTTTTACAACATCCTGCGCTGGTTTGTTCCAGTGGCAGCGATCATCGCTTTCGCAGCGTGGATGTACATTGCGCCCGAAGGCGCACTCGGCAAATTGGATGCAGTCGGCTACGCAGTATGTCACCGCATTGACGAACGCTCCTTTCATATAGACGACCGACAGCTTCCCCTCTGCGCACGCTGCACTGGGGAATTCTTTGCGGCGGGCATCGCGCTTGTCTTCCAAGCATTTGTCAGCAGAAAAAGAAGCAGGCTTCCCTCACGCGGCATCATCGCCGTATTGATCCTCTTCTTCCTCGCCTTTGGCATAGACGGAAGCAACTCCTATCTTTATTTACTCAAGCAATCCTCACAAGGCGGGTTGGACCAGATTCCCAATCTATACGTGCCAAATAATATATTACGTCTCTTCACTGGCAGCGGCATGGGCATAGCACTCGCGGCCGTTCTATTTCCCGTCGTCAACCAAACCCTCTGGCGCGAAGTGGACGACCGCCCTGCACTCGAATGGAAATCTTTTGGCATTCTCGTTGCAATGGTCATCGGCGTCAACCTGCTTGTCCTGACAGACAGCCCGATCATCTTGTATCCTGTCGCCTACATCAGCGCGCTGGGCACATTGTCCCTGCTGGTCATCGTCTTCGCCATCCTGTGGACAATGATCATGCGCGAAGATAACACCTACACAGATCCGCGCCAATTAATTTTGCCTTTTCTCGCAGGCCTCACGCTCGCCCTGCTCATGGTATTAAGCATCGACCTGTTCCGCCTGCAGCTCACCGGCACATGGAGCGGATTCCCAGGCTTGGGTTAAGCAACGAAAAGCCTTTTCTTTTCGTATATTAAAATGGCTCTTTGGTTCTTTCAGTAATCAGCAAGAATCAATAAAGTAAAAAAGGAGAACATAATCATGGAACAATTACTTGGCGTCTTTTCAGCATTTGGCCTTTCAGCCAGTGCAGGACTCAACGCCTACATTCCTCTGCTCAGCATAGGCGTGATCGCACACTATTTCCCAAACACACTCAAGCTCAGCCAACCCTGGGACCTGATCGCCAACCCGTGGATACTGATCCTGCTTGGCGTATTGGTCATCATCGAAATGCTGGCAGATAAGATCCCCGCCGTAAACCACATCAACGACGCCATTCAAACTCTCGTGCGTCCAGCGGCTGGAGCCCTGGCTTTTGCCGCCAGCGCCAAGGTCATTACCGATGTCAACCCAGTGCTGGCACTTGCCTGCGGCTTGCTTGTGGCAGGCAGTGTGCATGTGGCAAAATCTGCAGTGGTTCGGCCTGTGGTCACCGCCACAACCGCTGGCGCAGGCAACATTCCTGTTTCCATTCTTGAAGATGTGGTCTCCACCATCGCATCCCTTCTTGCCATCCTGCTTCCCATTATCATGGCCGTCTTTATCATCATCGTCATCACACTTGTGGCATGGTGGTGGTCGTCCCGCCGTACAGACAAGACCCCCACAGCCTGATATAATCCGCACATCCAACCACGCAATTAATTTGCGCAAACATTTTTTGAGGAGCTGAAATTATGAACGAAATGCCTGTTACACCAATGGAAGAACCCAAGAAGAACAATACTCCCATCATCATCGGCGTTGTTGTAGTTGTTGTGCTTTGCTGCTGCTGTTTCGCTGCCATCGGCGGCTGGTGGCTCTGGAACAATGGCGACAGCCTCGTCAACGTTGCACAGCAATTCATCTAAATAAAAAAACAAAAACTCCTCCGAATTAATTCGGAGGAGTTTTTGTTTTAAGCAGTTCCTCTAATTCCCGCAAACCCGCATAGATCTTTTGTTTCAAGTCATCATCCAGGTTCAACTCTTCCAATTCATCTTCATCCAGAATAGTTTGTGTTCCATCGGGCGCCACCCAAAGATCCAGCGCCAGATCCACGTAGGAAACTGTATCATCCGCGATCACGGCGGGCTTGCCGATGTTGCAATACCAACCTTTTAGCGTCCCATCATCGCGGTCGTAAATTTCAAAGATGTTGTACCAGTGGTCGGTGAAAAACGTCTCCACGAAACGGTCGCCTCTTTTCAACGTCACATTCATAAAAGTCATATCATCCCGCCCGAAAAAAGCTTCGAGCGTGATCGAGTTTTTATCACGGCCCACCACTTCCCCATCATATTGAAAGACCACTTCGCCAGCCAAATTCTTCTTTTGAATTTTCATGCAAGACACTCCACCTTAACCCGCACATGGATAATCTGACCCACATCTGGTTTTTCATTCAGATAAAAAACAGCGCTTCCCGCCTTCACCTGAAACTGCTCCTGCTTAAATAACACATCCGTCACTGTGAGTTTTATCTCCTGCCCCTCACCCGAAGATTGTTTGATCAACAAGGGAATCCTTTCTCCCTTCAAATGGCTGTGTCCGCATTCCAGATTCAGCGAGCCAAAATCGGTATTCGCTTTTCCGTCCGCATCCGCCACGCCTTCGACCACATTGCCTACGCCTAAAAATCGAGCTACCCACTCCGAGCGCGGATCTGCCCACACGTCTGCAGGCGTGCCTTCGCGGACGATGACACCGTCGTGCAAAAGCAGGACGCGATCTGCAATGGCAAAGGCTTCCTCCTGATCGTGTGTGACGTATACAGCGGGGATCTTCGCAATGTGCAAAATACTGCGTAATTGATCGAGCAATTCCTCTTTCATCGATCTGTCCAATGCGCCGAGGGGTTCATCGAACATCAACAGGCGCGGTTGAATGGCCAATGCGCGCGCCAGAGCCACACGCTGCTGTTCGCCGCCAGAAAGGTCGGTCACTTTGCGCTGTTCAAATCCCTGCAAGTTAACCAACTCCAGCATTTCTGCAACACGCGAGTTGATCTTCTCAGATGTCATCTTGCGCATCTTCAAACCGAAGGCAACATTATCGAAAATGTTGAGGTGAGGAAAAAGCCCATAGTCTTGAAAGACCAGGCCAAAGTCGCGGAGGTGAGGCGCTGTTTGGGCGAGGTCCATATTATTGAAGAAGATACTGCCCTCGTCTGGAAACTCCAGCCCAGCAATCATCCGCAAGAGAGTGGATTTGCCGCTGCCCGATGCACCCAGCAAACAGACAGTTTCATCCGCATTGACCGTGAATGAAATATCGGTGAGCAGCGGGCTGCCATCGTACGTTTTGAAAATGTGTTTGAGTTCAAGCATGCTAATTGGATGATGGTCGCTAGAATTGACTGTCACCGTTATCACCTGTCAAGCGGAATTTTTCGATCAGCAAAATGCCGATCATTGTGATGCTCATCAAAATTGTGGACATGGCCATGGCCTGACCATAATTGAGCCCGCCCGCCTGCGAAAGGAATCGCTGAATGGCGATCGGGATGGTTGGATATTCAGGACGAGTGAGCAGCAAGGTTGCGCCGAATTCGCCGAGCGAAATGGTGAACGCAAATGTAGCCGCGGTGAGCGTGGCACGTGAAAGGATCGGCCAATCGACAGTTTGCCAAACGCGAAAAGGTGACGCGCCCAACGTGGCCGCCGCCTGACGCAATCTTTCTGGAATGGATGCAAGCGCGGGCTGCAAAGTGCGGATCACGAACGGCAGGGCAACCAATGTATGTGCGATGGGGATAAAAAATGGAGATGCAAGCGCGCGCCCAAAAGTGAGGATGAAGCCAAGCCCAAGCATGACCGCCGAAGAACCCAGCGGAAGCATGATCAGCGGGTCAAGAATTTTTTCGAGGCGGGTGGGTTTTGCAAGCGCAACTGCGGCAGGGTAGCCAAGCGCGAGTGAAAGTAAAACTGTGAGGCTGGCATACCCCAATGAATTCAATGCCGCCTGAATTGGCGGGACGTAAAACAATGAGCCGCGGCGATTGATAAACAACTCTTTGTAGTAATCTGCGGTGACACCATATTGAACTTCTTCACGCTGTCCGCGATCGGCTTCGAGGCGGATGAAGGAACGCAGCGGCAAGGAAGCAAGCGGGAGCAGAAAGAAGGTCATCAATAAAATATAAAATACAAACACAAAGCCGCGCTCACGCAAAGATTTTGGCGGACGCGAAGTGGAAAAACGCGGCGCAGTTTGGACGGTGGTCTGGCTGGTGACACGCGCATAAATAATGGAGAAGAGCAGCGTGAAAATCAATTGAAAGAGAACGATGTGGTGGTTGTGGACGGTTGGGAGACGGCCTACTATACAAACTTTAGCGGTTCTTCAGGCCGTGGACCTCAACCAATGGTGGTTTCGTATGGAACCTCGCCTGC
>JAVBXV010000087.1 GCA_030824405.1 Anaerolineales bacterium
ATCTGCGCCACTGCGGTTTCGAAGGCGGCGGTCATTTGAGTGTTGATATCCTGGGTGGCTGGTGCGGGTTGGCAGGATGCCAATAGCAGGGCAAGCAGGCTCAGGTTAAGGAAGAGGCGGTTTTTTGTCATGGGCGAATTCTACCAATAAAAAAAGGGGCGGCTACAAGAACCGCCCCTGCTGCATTATTCGTCTGATCTGCCTGCGATGAAGTCTTCGACTTTATCACGGCAAACATCGTCGCGGAATTGCTTGGGCGGCGTTTTGAAGAAATAGGAGGATGGGCCAATGATCGGGCCTGAAAGTTCGCGGTCGAGCGCGATCTTGGCGCAGCGCACGGCATCCATCATCACGCCTGCGGAGTTGGGGCTGTCCCATACTTCGAGTTTGAGTTCGAGGTTGAGCGGCACGTTGCCGAAGGTGGTTCCTTCCATGCGAATGTAGCACCACTTGCGGTCGGTGAGCCAGGGGACGTGGTCGCTGGGGCCAACGTGGACGTTATCCTTGCCCATGTCATACGGAACCATGCTGGTGACGGCGTTGGTCTTGGAAATCTTTTTGCTTTCGAGACGTTCGCGTTCGAGCATGTTGAGGAAGTCTGTATTGCCGCCAAAGTTGAGTTGATAGGTGCGATCGATCTTCACGCCTCGATCTACGAACAAGCTGGTCAGCACACGATGAACAATCGTCGCCCCGACCTGACTCTTGATGTCGTCGCCGAGAATGGGCAGGCCTGCATCTGCAAAGCGTTTGCCCCAATATTCAGAGGATGCAATGAAAACAGGAATGGCATTGACGAATGCGCAGCCCGCTTCGATCACTTGTTCCACATACCATTTGGTGGCCATTTCTGAACCAACAGGCAGGAAGTTGATGACCACGTCTGTTTTTGTATCACGCAGTAATTTGACAATGTCTGCGGTGGAACCTGGAGCCTTGGTAATGATCTCGCTCAGGTATTTGCCGAGTCCATCGTGGGTCATGCCGCGCACAACAGGTACATTGAGATGGGGGACATCTGAAAATTTGTAGGTGTTGTTGGGTTCGGCGAAGATGGCTTCGGAAAGATCCTTGCCAACCTTGGTGGCGTTGACATCGATCGCGAGGGTGAATTCAATATCACGGACGTGATATTCTCCGAGCTGGGTGTGCATGATGCCTGGAATGGCTTCATCGGCCTGGGCATTTTTGTAGAATTCAACGCCCTGCACGAGGGAGGATGCACAGTTCCCCACGCCAATAATGGCGACACGTACTTTTTTACTTGCCATAGTATTGCTCTCCTTGATATTTAATTGCAAAATCCTTATACTGGTTTGAACAGTATTTTCAGATAGGTCAGTGAAGTATAATCTTACAGTGAGTAAAATATGCCCATAGAACAAACGAAAATGCTTGCGCGCCTTCTGGAAGTAACCCGCAACCTTAGTACATTTGCGGATCTGGAAACATATCTCCAGTCTATTTTATCGGCTGCGGCAGAACTAACTGATAGCGAATCTGCATCCCTGATGGAGTATGACGAGACTTCACGGGAGTTCTATTTCAGGTTTGTGCCGTGGTTCCATCGGGATGCGATTAAGGATGCCAGGGTGCCTCTCACTGGAAGTGTGGCAGGCTGGATCTTTTTGCATGAAAAACCTTTGATCTTGAATGATGTAAAAAATGATCCGCGCCATTACTCAAAGATAGATGAGATCAGTGGCTTTATGACCCGTAGTTTAATGGGTGTGCCGCTGATCTTGCACGGCAAACCTGTGGGCGTCTTTGAAGTTTTTAACAAAACCACTGGTGTTGATTATACTGATGAAGACATCCTGATCATGGAAGCGCTTGCCTCACTGGCATCCACTGCCATGCAGAATAACCTGCTTGAGAGGAACATTCAATCCTCGCAGGAAGGGGTTCGTGAGCTGGACCGACTCAAGAATGAATTCATCGCAATTACTTCTCATGAACTACGCACGCCGCTTGGCTTGATCCTGGGACATTCCACTTTCCTGCGCGAGCTTGTTGCTGGAGAATATCAGGAGCAAGTGGATGCGATCATTCGAAACGCTTCACGGCTGAAAGAGATCATCGAAAGTTTATCGAGCGTGGATAATTACCAGACGGGCGGGGCTGCGCTTCGCCAGGGCAGGGTGTCCATTGCGCGCATTATCGAAGACGCTGTTCTATCATTTAGTGATCTGGCTATTCAGAAGGGGATTTCACTGCATACGAACCTTCCGAAGAATGACGAACTGATCGTAGATGTGGATGCAGCCAAGATATCCATTGTGGTCAGCAATTTACTTAAAAACGCGATCGCCTTCACCAACGAGGGCGGGAACATTACCATTCGCGGCGAGAAGGATAGTAGTTCCATAAAAGTAGCCGTGGAAGATGACGGCGTGGGCGTGCCTGCCAAGGACGTTCCGCATGTCTTCGAACGTTTCTATCAGGTGGAGTCTCATCTCACACGTAAACATGGCGGCATGGGTCTCGGCCTTTCTGTCGCAAAGGTTATGGTGGAGATGCACGGCGGACGCATTTGGGCGGAAAGCATGGAAGGGGTGGGCAGTACCTTCACCTTTATTCTGCCTGTTGGCGCGGCGCCCGTCCTGCCTGAAACCGCTCAACCTTTCAGTGATTAATTTTTTCCCCATACACTAAAACTCATCATGCCGCCAACCTTCGTCATTGCAGGAAAACTTCAACGCGAATATATCCTGCCGCCATCCGGATATCCCTTGTTGGATGTACAAGGCGGCAATTTGCTGTACGCCGCAGGCGGACTGGCGGTCTGGAATTCAAGCCTGGGCATGCTCGCGCGTATCAATGAGGATTATCCTCCCGAATGGCTGCATGAACTTGAAAGACGCAACTTCGATGTGCGTGGCATCCGTATGGTTCACGAACCGCCGCTCGATCTGCGCTATTTTGTTGCGTACACCGAGATGAATGAAAAAAGCTCAACCAATGTTGTTTCTCATTTTGCCCGCCGTCATTTAACCTTTCCAAAATCCCTGCTGGGGTATCAACCTGCTGACCCAGCCAAAAAAGATATTCACGAAATAGATCCCCAATCTCCCGCGGCTTTGGATGTTCCAAAGGAATATCGGAGTATTGGCCACGTACACATCTGCCCAATGGACTTTACCAGCCAGAGTCAATTGGTCAACCTTTTTAGAGGCGGTTCAAACCAGACCGTCAGCCTGGATCCTGCTCCGAATTACATGCGTCCAGCTTATTGGCGTGAACTGCGGGTTGTGCTTCAAGGGGTGACCGTATTTCATTCTTCAGAAGAGGAGATGCGGGCGCTCTTCTGGGGCGAAACCAACGACCTGTGGGATATGGCAGATAAGATCAGTAATGTTGGCCCGCAGATCATTGTCATCAAACGCGGTGCCCATGGACAGTTTGTCTACGATGCTGTACAGAAACGCCGCTATGAAATTCCCGCTTATCCCTCCCGTCTGGCAGACCCCACCGGCGCAGGTGACGCATTTTGCGGCGGCTTTTTAGCGGGCTATCAAAAAACAAATGATCCATTAATGGCTGCGTTGCATGGAAGTATTTCCGCTTCCTTGAAAATAGAAGGCAGCGGCCCATTCTATCCATTGGATGTTCTGCCCGGTCTTGCTGAAGCACGTTTGAATGCCTTGCAGCAACTCGCTCGCGAAGTGTAGACGCCGATCACTTAATGTATACTTAACTCTATGACCACATTTTCCTCCCGCGTTCTTGACCTTGCCGTACAAATTCAACAGATTGCAGCTCCCACCTTTAATGAAGGTCCGCGCTCAGAGTTTGTGCGCAGTCAGTTCCTAAAGGAAAACCTCAAAGATGTTTCCATGGATTCGCTTGGGAATGTGTATGCGCGTCTATCTGGGAAAAACAATACGCTGGCTCCTTTGGTGGTCTCTGCCCATTTGGATACTGTCTTTCCAAACAGTATCAACTTGCAGATTAAGGAAGAAGCGGGCAAGGTGATCGCTCCAGGTATTGGTGATAATTCGCTCGGTGTGGCTGGGCTGTTTGGCATCGTCTGGGCTTTGCGTGAAAAGAAGATCGAGTTGGAGCATGATCTCTGGCTGGTTGCGAATGTGGGCGAAGAGGGACTTGGTGATTTGCGTGGAATGCGCGGCGTGACCGAACGTTTCGAAAAGGATGTGATCGGTTATCTGATTCTCGAAGGTCTTGCGCTTGGACATGTTTATCATCGCGCCATCGGAGTGCGGCGCTATCGAATCCATGCCCGCACGGAAGGCGGACATTCATGGTCTGATTATGGACGCCCCTCGGCTGTGCATGAACTGGCTGTTCTGGTTACAAAACTCACTTCAATGAAACTACCGCGTGAACCGCGCACTACAATGAATATTGGAACGATCAGCGGCGGCACAGGTATTAATGTGCTTGCCTCAGATGCCAAGTGTGAATTGGACTTGCGTTCTGAAGACCCGAATGTGCTTGCGAAGATCGTGCGGCAGGTTGAAGAACTGATCCATGATGCAAATCGTGCGGATGTAAATTTAACGGCGGATGTGATCGGTCAGCGGCCTGCTGGGGATATTCCAGCAGATCATCCGCTGGTTCAGTTGGCAGTTGACTGCACATACGAAGCGGGACTGGAAGCTGTGTTGACTTCAGGCTCCACCGATGCAAACATTCCGTTGAGCCAGGGATTCCCGGCAGTGGTGATGGGAATCACCACAGGCGGCAGCGCACACACCACGCACGAATATATCAATACAGAACCGATCACCAAAGGAATGGAAATTATCGTCAGGTTTGTCGAGCGAGCAGGGAGTTTGTAAATAGAGTCCTGCTTGCATTTTTTTTCACCACATAAATAAAAAACTTCCGAGGAGATTGACCTCGGAAGTTTTTTATTTATCACTTTTTTACTCAAACTACTTCAATCCCAGCACTTCAAACACTTCCAGCGGATGCGCCTTGCCCTTCACGGTCATTTCCGCGTGCGGCTTGGCTTCCACAAAATTGATCACGTGATCGTACGCATCTTTGCTGATCAGAATTTGATTCTTCGCCGAGTTCTCTTGAATACGTTTGGCGGTATTAACACTGTCACTGATGGCAGTGTATTCGAGGCGTTTTTCTGTGCCGATCAAACCGAGCACCGCGTCGCCGCAATGAATGCCCACGCCAAAAGCCAGATGTGAATCTGTCGGAAGTTCTTTGTATAACTTTTCAATCGAGTTACGAATTGCCAGTGCGGTTTTTACTGCGCGCAAAGTATGGTCAGGCTGCGGGATGGGCGCATTGAACCAGGCCATGATGGCGTCGCCCATGAATTTATCGATCGTGCCTTCATGTTCAAGAACAGCTTCCGCCATGGCGGCCAGATAAAGATTTAAGATGCTGACCAATTTTTCGGCTTCCATACTTTCGCTGAACGTGGTGAAGCCGCGAATGTCCGCAAATAGAACGGTGATGTTCGTGCGCTTGCCGCCAAGGTGCAGACTGTTCGGGTCAAGTTGTTCGATCACCGCTGGAGACACCATGCGCTCAAACAGACGGCGCTGCGCTTCCAACTTCTTTCGTTCTGTGAGGTCGTCGAGGACAATTGCCACGCCTTGAGTTTTCTGTCCCGCGTCCTTGAGCGGCGAGAGGTTCAAGCGCCAGTCCACATTTCCACGCGAGGCGGAGTTGTGGCTGATCTCAAGATCGACAATGGCTTTATCGGTTTCGCGCACTTCTATCAGATGCGGATCGATCTCTTTTAAGACAGAAGCAAGCACCTCGTCCAGATGATGACCGACGATCTCAGGGTTGGTATGCCCCAGAATGTTCTCTGCGGCACGGTTGGCGAGAGTCACCTGATTGCCAATATCCGCAGTAATGACACCGCTGGCAATGGACGCAAAAACATTGTCCATCAGGTTCTTCAAACCAGTTACTTCTTCGAGTGTGTGTTTAAGGGAGGAGAACAAGCGCGCATTTTCAATTGCAACTGCGGCCTGGTTTGCAAAAGCAACCAGCAGGTTTTTTTCCGATTCAGTAAAGATGCCCGTGCGAATGCGGTTATCAGCATAGATCACGCCGATGAGTTCGTTTTTGACTTTAAGGGGAACACATAAAATGGAGCGCAGGTTGAAGGCAACGATACTTTCCTGCCCCACAAAGCGTTGATCTTCCTGCGCGTTGGTGGTGATGATCGGCTCACTCGTGCTGATCACGCGTCCTACAACAGATTTGCTGACGGTTAACTCGGAAGAGTTGATCGACTCTTGTTCCCAGTTGCGGGCCATGCGTGTGACCATTTCCCCGTTTTCATCGCGGAGCATGAGAAAGCCGCGCTCGGCTTTGGTGAGGCGCACGATATTGTCCATCACGATGAGCAGAACTTCATCCAGTTCAAGCGAGGAGTTGATCACCTGTCCCACATTGGCGATGGCGAGCATATTATTGTGTTCGCGTTGGAAGGCGTCGATCTTCTCGCTGATCTGCCGCAGGGTAAGCTCTAAATTCCGCAGATCTTCAATTGTTGTCTTTGGAAGTTTGAGTTTGCTCGCTTCCAATTCAGAACGCACTTTCCCGGCTTGCAGGCTGAGCGTCATGATTTGTTCGTTCACAGTGGTGGGGCGAGTCTGTTCATTCATAGTAGGCGCCAATTGTAACGTTATTTTTGATAATCCTGTTTTTTGAAAACTCTGTTGCGTATGGTTTCGATCATTATTTTTCTACTGGCACGGTAGGCAGACTTTAAGTTTGCTGAATGATTGGTAAATAGCGCTGTCTGATATTGGAGGGTAAGCTCCTGAATCGCATCTTTTGCCAATGGTAATATATTTATGAGGACATTGGCACGTTCTGCCGGTGTTTTGTAACCTGGTTGTGGATGCCCAAGCCAGTACAGGCTCAGGTTGATCGTATGGAAGGTTTTTTCGATCGGTTGTAACTTTGCCCATCTTGCCCATCTTGAAAGCCAGCTTTTCGAATTGGCTCCGTTCCTCGTATATTTTTCTGCGAGGTAAGCGGGCAGGCGTTGTGCAAGTGAATAGTGACGTGCGAGGAGAACTCCTGCAGTGAGCAGCATGGCTGCAACCAGAAAGATCACGAACCGCTGCCACAGGGGCATGCTTTGCCGCGCAGGCAGACTGCTGTCTTTGACAAATGTATGCGAATGGTTGAGGACGATGTCCTGCGCATCCACTGGCGCATCTTCAGGCAGATCTGTTTGCGGCACTTCGGTTGCAGTCGCTTCTTCTATATCCTGTTCATCTAAAACGGTTCCATCATCACGGGTGATCGGGCGTTCCAGCGGGAACTGATTGCCCGTAGGTTCAAACTCCACCCAGCCAATATTGGGGAAATACACTTCAGGCCACGCGTGTGAATTTTGACGCACCACTTCATATTGGTCAGCCTGCTCGTTGAAAACTCCTTCTGCAAAACCAACAGACATGCGTGCAGGGATGCCGATCGCGCGCAGCATAAGCACTTCCGCGCTGGCTGAATACATGCAGAAGCCTTTTTTATAGTCAAACAAAACCCATAGCACTGGATCAATATTTTCTGGTGCTTCCTGCGTCAACTCTATTTCGTAGGCGATCTCGTCTCTTAAGTACGCAGTGATCGCGGCAGTTTTGTCGTATGCGGTTTCGTAGGGAGCAGTGATCTCCTCTGCCAGCACGCGTAGTTGAGGCTCTATGTTTTCAGGGATCTGTAAATATTCATCAGTAACCCAATTGGGATATTCCGTCTCTGCGGCGCGCAGTTCTTCAATGGATGGATTGGCGATCGAAGCGTGGACCTCGTACCTGCTGCCATTGACCAGACTTGTCTCGGCGAGCCAGGCAGCTACATCTGGTTGTGGGGAGGTGGGTGAGATCGTGAGTATTCTGCTGGCGCGGCCCACCCAAAGTGTTTCAGAGGGAGCGTAGATCAAATTTTGTTCTGCGAATAAATTGGTAAAGGTGAACTTGAATTCCGTTCGGTTCACGTCATTTACACTTTGCAATTCGTCAGTGACGGGTGAGAACTCTTTACTGAGTGTAGGCGAAGCGGTCCAACGGCCATTCACGTACACGTTGAAGACACGTCCACGCCAGTACATGCGTGGAGGAATCACTTCACTTTCTTCCATCTGCACATAAAAAACAGGCGCATCTCCTGTTGCGGCTCTTTGTCCGAGTGAAAGCTCTCCGCCGTAGAAATCTCCAGTGGTGCCGCTGGAGCCATAGGGAGAATCCAATGCGGTGACAGCGGTTGAGAATCTATCCAAAAAAGGCCGCGAGAATTTTTCCCAGGCGTCTGCAGCTGGCCCAATGTTGGCGATCAAAGATGGTAGAGACCATGCGAACACCACCACCACAATTGCTGTGATCAACGTGCTGCTTGCAATTTCGCGCAGCGCATCGGTTGTGACCAGTACGCGTGATTTCTTCCAGGTTTCCTGATTCTCAAGAAAGAACAAACGTCCCAGTAGCAGCATGGAGATCAAAATATAAATTGCCAATCCCCAAACGCGGATGGATCTGGCTGGGTCGAATAATTGCACGATCAACATGGCGATCCCTGCGGGAAGTACAGCAGGTAGAAAATTTCTGTTGCGCACAAGTTGATAGCTGGACCAAACCGAGATCACCCAATATCCGATGCAAACCAGTGCAACAAAGAATAAGGGATCGTATGTAGGCTGGTCTCGCAGGAATTGCGCGAGAGAGGCAAAGAACCTGCTCGCCAGCGCAAGCAGATCCTGCCAAAGCAGGTCTGTTCGTTCAGTTGCATTGAGCAAGTGGGCAGGGATGATGAACAGTGCATACCAGAATGTAAACCTCATTACTCCCTTGCGTTCGAAGGAGCTATAGCCAAGTGCCAGCCCGAGAATTGTGCCGAAAAAACCTATCGTTTGAATGAAATATAAAAAGGGCGCCCATTCCGTGATCACAAGTCGAGCGGCTGAGATCTGTACGAGCGCAACGACCAATGCGGCAGCCTGCCAGTCCCATTTGCGGTTGGATAAACTTCTCTCGAAGAAAGACTTAATATTATTAAAAATGTTTTCGGCTGGCGTCAAATTTTGCATTCTTTGAGTGTACAATGAAGAAAGCTGGTTCGTCAATTCCTTTGTTGTAAAAAACCCTACTGGAGAACTATATGCAGAGCATTATTGAGAGTGGAATTGCAATCATTGTTGCGATTCAAAGCATGGGAGCATGGCTTGTCGTGCCAATGGAATTCTTTAGCAACCTGGGCACTGAAGACTTTTTCTTTATCGTTCTACCCCTCATTTATTGGAGCATCAATTCAGCCCTTGGCATTCGAGTGGGATTTATCCTGGTTGCCAGCAGCACACTTAATTACATCGGTAAATTATTATTCGCCGGGCCAAGACCGTATTGGGTGAGTTCACAGGTCAAAGGCTTGTGGCCTGAAATAACATTTGGCGCGCCGTCTGGTCATGCTCAAAACGCAATGAGTGTCTGGGGCATTATTGCAATTCATTTTAAGAAAACCTGGGTGCGGGTTGCCGCAGGTCTGCTTATTTTTCTGATCGGTTTTTCACGTTTATATCTCGGCTCACATTTCCTGCACGATGTTCTGATCGGCTGGATATTTGGTGGCCTTCTGCTTTTTGCTTTTGCAAAATTGGATGCGCCCGTAACCGCCTGGCTTGCAAAGAAAACAATGTGGCAGCAGATCGCCACTGGTTTTATTCTGTCTCTGATATTGGTTCTGTTCGGGTTTTTGGCGGTGACGTTGCGAGAGGATTTCCAACTCCCTGAGCTGTGGATGACCAACGCGCTTCTCGCTTCGACCGAGGTGCCTGTTCCTGTGGACTTGAACGGTATCTTCACCTCAGCAGGGACGTTCTTCGGGCTGGCAGTTGGTGCGGCGTGGGTAATGCAAAATGGTGGGTATCAGGCTGAGGGTCCAGTATGGAAGCGTGCTCTTCGTTATATCATCGGCCTGATTGGTGTGCTCATTTTCTGGATGGGGCTGGGCGAAATCTTCCCGCGTGGAGATGGAGTCATGATATATACGCTGCGTTATATTCGTTATGCGCTGGTGGGTTGGTGGGTGGCTGGCGGTGCGCCGTGGGTATTTGCCCGTCTTAATCTGTCAGAATATCTCAAACGCTCTATCTGATATAATCCCGGCCATTCCTTACAGGGCTTGTTATTAATGAATCTTGAAAAAAATACACTAATCCATAACCGTTATCGCATTGTAGAAATTCTTGGCCAGGGTGGCATGGGTTCGGTATACCAGGCCGTTGATGAAAATCTTGGTGCTACAGTTGCATTAAAAGAGAACCTGTTCACAACAGATGAATACGCGCGCCAGTTCCGCCTTGAAGCGGTGATTCTCGCGAATTTACGTCATCCTAATTTGCCGCGTGTGTATGATCACTTTGTATTAGGTGAACAGGGGCAATACTTGGTGATGGATTTTATTGAAGGTGAAGATCTCCGCCAGCGCATGGAACGCATGGGGACGATCCTTGAAGATGATGCGGTTAATATCGGCGCGGCAATTTGTGATGCGTTGTATTACCTGCATTCACGCAAACCCCCGATCTTGCATCGTGATATTAAACCTGGCAATGTGAAGATCACACCGGAAGGCCATATCTTTTTAGTGGATTTTGGATTGGCCAAGGTCTATCAGGGCGCAGGCCAGGCAACCACTACGGGTGCGCGCGCAATGACCCCTGGATATTCACCTCCAGAACAATATGGAACTGCGCGCACTGACCCACGTACCGATATTTATTCACTTGGCGCAACCTTGTATGCAGCGCTGTGCGGAGTTATCCCTGAAGACGGCCTTGCCCGCGCCATGGATAATGCACAACTTACCCCGCTTCGAAAGAGAAACCCGAAGATCTCGCGGCGGGTTTCTGCGGCCATTGAAAAAGCCATGGCCATTGACCCAAGTGATCGTTTTCAGTTGGCGGAAGAATTCAAAAAAGCTTTATTAAGCGCCAAGTCCAAGACTATGCAGATTGCGGGTGGTTATACAGTTGCGCCGCCTCCCGAACTTGACGAGACGGATGAAGATGATGGCGATAGCACCCCAGTGGACAAGGGTACACGTCAACTGACTGGCCCATTGCCCACATCTACTCCAATGGAAGATGATCAGCCTTTTGTTTCTCCACTTAAGAGACAAAAAGAACGTGAGCGCAAGCGTCGTAACTCTTTGTTTAAATTTGTAGTTCTTCTTCTGATTCTATTTTTGGGAGGGATTGCAATATTTTCCCCTGGTTTGTTGCCAATGGAAATGCGCAATGCAATTCCGTTCCTTGCTCCAACCAGTACATCAACGCCGACCATTACCCCGTCGCCGCTTCCCACAAATACGGAAGTACCTACTTTCACACCTGTTCCGCCAACTGCCACCTTTACCAGAACACCAACCAATACAGTAACTCCCATTGCTTCTGCAGTGGCGGAAGCAACCGCTACGCCCACTATCCCTGTTGTACCTTTAGCGGGTACCCCCATGGGCGGTGGATCGGGACAGATCGCTTATTCTTCAAATCGTTCCGGGCTTCCTCAGATCTATCTACTTGATATAGCCAGCCAGGAAGTTGTTCAAGTTACTGATATGGTGGAAGGGGCATGCCAGCCTTCATGGTCGCCAGATGGCGAAAAGTTGGTCTTCATTACTCCATGTAAAGGTATGGATGATATCTACTATGAAGCAAGCCTCTATATCATTAATGCTGATGGGACGGGCCTAACCCCGATTTCCACTGTGCCAGGCGGAGACTTTGACCCGAACTGGTCGCCAGATGGAAAGTCGATCGCGTTTACATCTCTGCGCACGGGACAGATGGAGATCTTTGTTTTTGATGTGAAAACAGAGTCTATTGCACAGGTCACCAAGGGTGTTTCCAGCATTGAAGCACGCCAGCCGGCCTGGTCACCAGATGGCTCGCAGATTGCGTATACATTGAAGCGTTTTGGGGTGTATCAGATCTGGGTCATGAATTCAGATGGTACTAATCAAAGGCAGATTGTCCGAAGCGGAACATCATTTTCAGATTATTTGCCGACCTGGTCACATGATGGTCAGTTGATCCTCTTTAATCAGCGTTGTTCCACTTCGTTTTGTCTTCCTTATGTCATGCGTATTTCAGGCACAGACCGATCTGTTGAGCAGGGGACACGTTTGCCATTCAATGTCCTTACGATCGAAGATGTGGAATACTCTCCCGATGGCTTTTGGCTTGTCTATGAAGGCGAAGAGACAGGCGAAAACAATGACATTCTTTACATGACCGTGTCCGGAGCCAACCGTACGCGCCTGACCTCAGATGCGGGTTTGGATTTTGACCCCACCTGGCGGCCTGTCTTAAAATAGTTTTTTGAATTTTTCATTACGATACCGTCAGAATATACATGTTCTGGCGGTATCTTGTTTTATAATACCTTTCAAAAATAACAATACAGACCCAACCGAATTGAAATAAAATAGAAATGAAGTGAAATCCCCTTAAGGGTAAAATACATTAGATTGTCGAGCCTGAAAGGGCGTTTTTTTTGAATGCTATTTGCCATGGGAAATTTTTATTTAAAATAAGGATTTGATGATTCTCGAACGCGACACACTATTACATAAGCGATATCGGATTCTAGAGAATCTAGGCCAGGGGGGAATGGGCTCCATCTATCGTGCTGTGGACGAAAGCCTCGGCATGGAAGTTGCTGTTAAAGAGAACCTGTTCACAACAGAGGAATATGCGCGTCAGTTCCGCCTTGAAGCGGTAATTCTGGCGAATTTACGTCACCCCAATCTTCCGCGAGTGTCTGATCACTTTGTTTTTGCGGGAGAAGGACAATATCTCGTCATGGACTTTATCGAAGGTGAGGATATGCGCCAGCGCATGGAGCGTATTGGCGTCCTCCCTGAAGATGAAGTGATACAGATCGGTGCGGCGATCTGTGATGCCCTTTCCTATTTACACACACGCAAGCCGCCTGTTCTACACCGAGACATCAAGCCGGGCAATGTAAAGATCTCACCAGACGGTCATATCTTCCTGGTGGACTTTGGTCTTGCCAAAGTGATCCAGGGGAATCAGGCAACCACTACCGGGGCACGTGCCATGACGCCCGGTTATTCACCACCTGAGCAATATGGCACTGCACGTACAGATGTGCGGACTGATATATATTCTCTTGGCGCAACACTATATGCTGGCCTTACAGGAATTATTCCTGAAGATGGTCTTGCCCGCGCCATGGACAATGCCCAGCTCACTCCGCTTAGAAAACGAAATCCAGATATCTCCCGCCGCCTTGCCGCTGTCATTGAAAAGGCAATGGAAGTTGACCCCAGCGATCGTTATCAAACCGCAGACGCGTTTCGATCTGCACTACTGAGTATAAAATCCAAGACCCAGCAATTGACAGGCACATACACTGTTACGCCGCCGCCTCCAACTAATAATATTGATATGGAGCGCACAAGTGACCCTAACAGAAAAGCGGCCTTCTTAACACATTCCACTCCGTTGGAGGAACAGGAATTTATTTCTCCGCGTAAAAAGCAGGCGCAAAGGACAACGCGAATGGTGCGGTCTGTGAGTCTCGCGCTTCTGGCGCTGATCACTCTTGGATTTTTGGCCTCTTTCTTTGTTGCTCCACAATTATTCCCCTCTTCAGCGCGTACTCTTTTCCCATTCATGCCTGCTGTAGATGATGCAACTACGGCCCCGACGGAATCGAATGCCATTTCTTCGCCAGTAGATATACAAGAAACATCTGAACCTGTTGTCGTCGAATCTACTCCAATTATGATATTGCCCGTGGAAGCTACGCAAACAGCAGTTTCCGCGCTTACACAAACTCTCGCTCCCACCCCCATTGGCGCAGATTATTTGCAGGTGGCTTATGTATCCACGCGGACAGGTTTGCCGCAGGTGTACTATACGGGCCTGCTGGGCGATGATGCGATACAGATCACCAATATGCCTGGGGGCGCATGTCAGCCATCATGGGCACCAGATGGAATGCGGATCGTTTTTATCTCCCCTTGCGGACTTAAAAAAGATTTATATCCACAAGCGAGTTTATATATTATCGATGTAGATGGAACTAATTTATTCCCCATCCCCACCAATGTGGGCGGTGATTTTGAACCTGCCTGGTCTCCTGATGGAGATGTGATCGCATTCACATCCCTTCGTGATGGATACATGCAGATATATTCATACAATGTTGAATCGGGCCGTACTGCACGGCTTGTCGAAACTCTATCGGATGCTCCTGCACGCCAGCCTTCCTGGTCTCCAGATGGAAAGCAGTTGATCTATTCCTATCAAAGAGTAACCACCTATGAATTGTGGTTGATGGATAAATTTGGCACCAACGAACGACAGCTTTATGCCAGCGGTGATCAGCTCACTAATTTGAACCCTGTCTGGTCACTGGATTCCAAGGTTGTTCTGTTCAATCAGGCGAAGGTTGCCAATCTTAATTTGCCAGATCTATATGTGCTGACATTAGGCTCGGGAGATGCACCTCTGCGAATCTTCCTGGGGGTGATCTCTGCTGAAGGTGCGCATTATTCCCCAGATGGGATCTGGATCGCCTACGAAAGCGGCGGCGATCGCGGCTATCACGTCTACTACTCCACGCCATCGGGTGGCAATCAGGCACGTGTGACCGAAGAGGTAGCCTTTGATGATTTTGACCCAGACTGGCGTCCCATTCTAAAAACCCCATAAAAAATTATATTGACCCGATAAAGCGGAAAGGCCACATGGCCTTTCCGCTTTATGATTCGCGCATTGTAAACAAATTCTTACACTCCTCTTATTGACTTCCCTTTTTGCCACTGTTATCATTATTCTGTTACTGCTAGCACTCTCGCATCGGGAGTGCTAAATTATGAATATGACAGATCTCACCGAACGCCAGAAGACCTTGCTTCTTCTACTCATACGCGATTACATCGAAACTGCTCAGCCCGTTGGCTCGAAGCGGCTGGTCGAACATTACCACCTCGACATTTCGCCCGCAACCATTCGCAACGAAATGGCCGCACTGACAGAAATGGGCTATCTGCGTCAGCCGCACACCTCGGCGGGGCGTGTTCCCTCCGAAGAAGGCTATCGCTATTTCGTCAGCCAGATGATGCACAACGCCGAACTGCCTGAAACCGTTCAGCACACCATCTCGCACCAGTTTTATCAAGCCCGCCCTGATGTAGAACAATGGATGATCCTCGCGGCCTCCATCCTCGCGCATCAATCGCAGGGCGTTTCCGTGGTCACTGCCCCGCACACGCAGCAGACAAAATACAAACACGTTGAATTGATCTCCACCCAGGGCAGGCAGGTCTTGATGGTTTTGGTGATGGCGGGAGGAGAGGTCTCACAACAGATCCTCACCCTGGCAGAACCCGTTACACAAGAGCGACTCAGCCAAACCGCCACGCGTCTTAACGCCCTGTTAGCTGGTCTTACCGTGGACGCAATTGCCACGCTGTCAGTTCGCTCAGACGCGCTCGATCAGGATGTGCTAACCCTCATCCTGCGGGACATGCGCCGCGCCGCAAGCACAGTCTCTGGTGAAGTGTACACAGATGGACTCAAGAATGTTTTGGCCGAACCTGAATTCGCCGAGTCTGATGATGCCCGTCGTGCGTTGAAGTTATTCGGTGAGCCATCCACATTGCAGGAACTGTTGGCACGTACCACCACGAACAGCAATATCGGTGGTTTGCAAGTGTTGATCGGCGGCGAAGGTGAATGGGACGAGTTACGTCAATGCTCGATGGTGATCGCAAGATATGGCGTCCCTGGCATGGCAACGGGCACGCTGGGCGTATTGGGACCCATGCGCATGTCCTATGCAAGAACGATCCCAACAGTAAGATATGTTGCTGGTCTATTAAGTGATCTGGTGAACGATACGATCTCTGATGAGTAAATAACTCTGATCTTGTTTGAGATCAGGAAAAAAGGTGAGAGTAATGACTGATAAAAAGAAACACAAACACGAAGAAGTACAAGAGACACAAGCTGAAGCAATGCCTGGGATGACAGAGCAGGCTTCGGCGGAGTTGGAAACGTTGAAGCGTCAACTCGAAGAGGCTGAAGCCAAGGCGTCTGAATATAAGGATGGGTGGGCGCGGTCTCAGGCGGAATTCCAGAATTATCGGAAGCGCATTGAGCGTGATAACGAGTTGACCTATGTCAGCATGAAAAGCGACATCATCAAGAAGGTGCTGCCTGCATTGGATGATATGGAGCGCGCGTTGCAAAACCGCCCTGCGGATGATGCGTGGGCAAATGGCATTGAGTTGATCGCGCGTAAACTGCAGAACATGCTCGAAGGCGAAGGCTTGAAACGCATAGAAGCAAAGGGTCTGGCTTTTGACCCGAACTTCCACGAAGCGATTTCGCACGAACCCAATGAAACTGTTGAAAGTGAACATGTCATTGACGTGGTGCAAAATGGATATATGCTCGGTGAACGAGTAATACGACCCGCGTTGGTGCGGGTGGCACAGTAAATTCAGTCAAAAGTTGAAGGTCTAAGGTCTGAATGACTTTCGACCTTTGACCTTCGACCATATCTTAGGAGCAATCATGGCAAAAATTATAGGAATTGATCTTGGTACGACCAACTCGGTGGCCGCTGTTATGTCTGGTGGTGAGCCGATCGTGATTCCATCTGCGGAAGGTGAAAGACTTGTCCCTTCTGTGGTGGCGATGAATAAAAATGGCGAACGTTTGGTGGGACGTGTGGCGCGCAATCAGGCGATCACGAATCCACAGAATACGATCTTTTCAGTAAAGCGTTTTATGGGACGCAAGTCTGACGATCCCGAAGTGGAGCGCACCCGCAAGCGCGTGCCGTATGCAGTCAACGCCGCCGAAAATGGTGATGTGCGCGTGCAGTTGGGTGAGAAGGATTATTCTGCTCCTGAAGTTTCGGCGATGATCCTTGCGAAGATCAAGGCAGATGCTGAAGCCTACCTGGGCGAGACCATTACCCAGGCCGTCATTACTGTGCCCGCGTATTTTAATGATGCGCAGCGCAATGCTACAAAAGATGCAGGCAAGATCGCTGGTTTGGAAGTGCTCCGCATTATCAACGAGCCAACCGCTTCCTCGCTTGCGTATGGCCTCGATAAAAAGAAGAACGAAGTCATCGTTGTGTATGATCTTGGCGGCGGTACTTTCGACGTATCCATTTTGGATGTGGGCGAAGGCGTCTTCCAGGTGCGTGCCACGAGCGGCGATACCTTCCTCGGCGGCGATGATTTCGATCTGCGCATCATGGATCACCTGATCGAGACTTTCAAGAAAGATAACGGCATTGATCTAAATAATGACCGTCAGGCTTTACAGCGTTTGAAAGAGGCTTCTGAAAAAGCGAAGATCGAACTTTCAACCGTAATGCAGACCGAGATCAACCTTCCTTATTTGACTGCGGATGCAACTGGCCCCAAACATTTAGTGATGACCATGTCTCGTGCCAAATTGGAACAGATCACAGCCGATCTTGTCGACCGAACGATTGCTCCTGTCAAACAGGCATTGGCTGACGCTGGATTGAATGCGGGTAACATCGACGAAATTGTTCTGGTGGGCGGCATGACCCGTATGCCCGCCATTCAAGATCGCGTGCGTGCTTTCTTCGGGAAAGACCCCCACAAAGGTGTGAACCCTGACGAAGTAGTTGCCATCGGCGCCGCCATTCAAGCAGGCGTGCTCGGTGGGGAAGTGAAGGATATTCTTCTTCTCGACGTGGCTCCTTTGACCCTGTCCATTGAAACTTTGGGCGGAGTGGCTACTCCACAAATTGAACGCAATACCACCATCCCAACCCGCCGCTCGCAGGTGTTCTCTACCGCTGGTGATAACCAGACCCAGGTTGAGATCCACATTTTGCAGGGTGAGCGCCCGATGGCGGCAGATAATAAATCTTTGGGTAAATTCATTTTGGACGGCATTCCCCCTTCACCGCGCGGCATGCCCCAAATTGAAGTGACCTTTGACGTGGATGCGAACGGCATCCTGAAGGTCAGCGCGAAGGACAAGGCAACAGGACGTTCACAGCATATTACGATCACCGCTTCTTCTGGCTTGAGTGACAGTGAAGTGGAGCAGATGCGCAAGGATGCAGAAGCCCATGCCGATGAAGATCGCAAGCGCAAGGACTTGATCGAAGCACGCAACAATGCAGATAACACGGCCTATGCCGCTGAAAAAGCCATCCGCGAATTTGGTGACAAAGTACCTGCGGATGTACGCACTGACATCGAAGCCAAGGTGGCCGAGACCAGGTCTGCGGCGCAGGGCGAAGATGTAGAGAAGATCAAAGCTGCCACGGAAGCGTTGGGTCTGGCCATTCAAAAGATTGGCGCCAGCGTCTATGAACAGGGACAGGCTGCGGGTGAGGGCGAAGCGGCTGGTTCTGGTCCAAATCCGAGTGCCGACCCTGATGTGGTCGATGGTGAAGTGAAGGAATAAGTCCCAGTCGAAGGTCAAAGGTCGCACGTCAAAGACCTGTGACCTTCGACTTTTGACGTTTTTATTATGAGCAGCAACCGAGATTATTACGAAGTACTTGGAATTCAACGGAACGCCAGTGATGATGAGATCAAAACTGCGTTTCGTAAACTTGCGCGCCAGTATCATCCTGATGTGAGCAAGGAAGAACACGCCGAAGAGAAGTTCAAAGAGATCAATGAAGCCTATGGCGTGCTTTCGGATGCTGATAAGCGCGGACGGTATGACCGCTTTGGTAAAGAGGGGCTTGGCGGCATGGGCGGCGGCGGGGGCGGTTTCCATGATTACAGCACTGACTTTGGCGATATTTTTGAAGAGATATTAGGCGGCTTTGGATTCTCGTCTGGTCGGCGTGGCGGCGCTTCGCGCAAATCTCCACGCCGCGGACGTGACCTGCAAATGGCCGTTCCGCTTACGTTTGAAGAAGCAGTCTTTGGCGTGGACAGGGATATTGAATTTGAACGTGATGAAACTTGTTCGCGTTGTAACGGCAACGGTGCAGAGCCTGGCACCACCCCTGTAAAATGTTCCACTTGTAATGGGCAGGGTGAAGTGCGTCAGGTGCGCCAGACCTTTTTGGGCCAGATGGTGCAGACTGCTCCATGCCCAACGTGCAGCGGTCGCGGTGAGGTAATTTCTTCGCCGTGTACCACCTGCCGAGGCGGCGGGTTGGAGCGCAAGCGCGTCAAGAAGAAAGTGCAAATTCCTGCGGGCGTCGATCAGGGCACGCAGATCCGTTTGACTGGTGAAGGTGGCCCTGGTGCATTCGGTGGCCCAAGCGGAAGTTTGTTTTTGGTGTTGGATGTCAAGCCGCATCAGTTCTTTAAACGCCGCGATAATGATGTGGTCTTGAATTTGGACATCAATGTTGCCCAGGCTGTTTTGGGTGCAGACGTGGATGTGCCAACTCTGGACGGTGAAGAGAAGTTGAAGATCCCTGCTGGCACGCAAACTGGCAAGGTCATCACGATGAAGGGTAAAGGCGTCCCTTATTTGCGACGCAAGGATCGCGGCAATCAATTGGTGATCGTGAACGTGGCGATTCCCACCAAACTGACAAAGGATCAGCGAGAACTGTTTGAGAAACTAGCTGAGAGTCTTGGCACAACGGTCAAGCCGCAGGAAAAAGGATTCCTCGATTGGTTGAATGAGACCTTGGGCTGCTAGTGTTTCGTGAGAAGTACAAAGTAATTAGTGACGAGCAGACGAGAGTCTGCTCGTTTTTGTTTTGCGCATTTCTCACGGTCAATGGCTTATCATCTGCCGTCGTTTATAATGTTTTTACCCTATGATACGAACCCTTTTGAAAATCTGGCGAGCCCTGCCCATGTGGATGCATGTCCTCGCGATACGATTGGTGCGTCCGAAATTCCGCGCAGCGGTGGCGGCGTTGATCTTTGATGAAGAGGGGCGTATTCTCCTTTTCAGGCATACCTATCGCAAGTTCGAGTGGGGACTTCCCGCAGGCGGGCTGGAGCATCGCGAACAACCTGTCGAAGCCATTGTGCGTGAATTTTTTGAAGAGACAGACATGCATATTCAGGTGGAGAAACTGCTAACCGTTGTCAGCGCCAGAGAAGACCATAATCTCAGCGCGATCTACCTGTGCAAAATTGTGAGCGGGGAATTCAAAGAGTCACACGAGATCTCGGAGATGAAATATTTCGATGTCCACGAACTGCCCGCCATGATGCTTACCGCGGAAAAAGAATTGATACAATGGGCAGTGAAGGAAATTAAGTGACAAATATTCTTCTTGTCGGCATTGGCGGCTTTATCGGCTCGGTCCTGCGCTATCTCGCCAGTGGATATGTCCAACAAGCCACGAAAAGTGTGGGCTTTCCGTATGGCACACTGGCGGTCAATGTTGTGGGCTGTTTTGTGATCGGCTTTCTTGCCCAGCTTGCCGAAGGACGCGGCGTTTTTACAAGTGAAGCGCGTGCTTTTGTTTTTATTGGCATTCTTGGCGGTTTCACCACATTCTCGTCTTTTGGAAATGAAACACTCAACCTGGCCCGCGATAGTCAAATGATGAGCGCGCTTGCAAATGTCGGCGCAAATGTGGTCATTGGCCTGTTCGCTGTCTGGCTCGGACGCACGGTTTCATACATGATCTGGAGGTAAATATGCACTTGCCAGAAGAAGGTTATCTACTCCGCATTTTCATTGGCGAATCAGATCGCCATGATGGCAAACCCTTGTATGAGTGGATCGTTTTACAAGCCCGCGAACAGGGGCTTGCAGGTGCAACCGTGTTACGCGGCATCATGGGCTTTGGCGCAAATACACGCGTGATCCACACATTCAAAATTGAACGGCTTTCAGAAGATATGCCCATGGTTGTTGAAATTGTGGATACGAAAGAAAAGCTTGAAGCGTTTCTAACTATAATAGATGAGCATATCCAGGCTGGCCTGGTCACTTTGGAGAAGGCTCAAATCCGATTTTATAAGGCAGATAAAAAATGAATTGGCTTGAAGTATCCTTAACTGTAAATGGCGAACTCGCCGAGTCCGTTGCGGACGTGTTGGCGCGTTTTGCACCGAATGGCGTCATGACCGAGCAGGGTGTGCGCTTCGTCAATGACGAGGATGAAGGCACGGCTACGGGGCCGATCACCGTCCGCGCTTATTTGGAAGTCAACGATCAGCTCGAAGAGACACGACAGAAGCTCGAAGAGTCACTTTACTATTTGGGGATGATTCAACCTGTGCCGACTCCTGCCTACAAGCAGATCGCGGATCAAAACTGGATGGAAGCCTGGAAACAGCACTATAAGCCGATCCTCATCGGACAGAGACTCCTGATCCTGCCCGCGTGGTTGGAATCTCCCGAACCCAAAAGAATCCCGATCAAAATTGACCCTGGCATGGCCTTTGGCACAGGGACGCATCCCACAACGCAATTGTGCCTGGAATTGATGGAGAAACATTTTGATAATTGGGAAAAGTCAGCCGATTACCGAGTTATCGATGTCGGCTGCGGTTCAGGAATCCTCTCCATTGCCGCCTTGAAACTCGGCGCAAGCAAAGTCCTCGGCGTGGATATTGATATCGAGTCTGTCAAGAACTCCCGCGAGAATGCAGATACCAACGCAGTGGGCGAGGAGTTGATCCTCGGTCAAGGCTCGGTGACGGAAGTGCTTGCGGGTCAATTCCCGTTCAAGCAGGCTCCGCTGGTGGTGGCCAACATCCTTGGCCCGATCCTGATCCGTCTCTTTGACGCAGGTCTCGCAGATCTGATCGAGCCAAATGGCGAGATCATCTTAAGCGGCATCCTCGATCACCAGGCAGAATCAGTCATTGCGGCTGGGCAGGCTAAAGGCTTGAAAAGAAGCGACCAGATCCAGATCGGTGATTGGGTCGCGATATCCATGAAAAAATAAAAAAATTATGTCATTGCTGAGAAGGTGTTAACCCACCCTCGCAATGACATTTCATTTGTATTGTGCTATCATAATAACCACTATGGATCGCCGTAAACTGGCTTATTACCTGCTCTTGAACATCTTCGTCTCGGCGTGCGTGACGGGGTCGATCCTGTTCTGGTACGATCGCAATTATCGCGCCGTGAGCCAGTCCACTGTTCAGCAGGCTGCCCCTTCTTCAAACGAAAATCCGAATTCCACCTCCAATACCGATGTGCAAACAGACATTCCTGTGAAGATCAGTAGTGTCGTTGGAGCAGGTACGTTGACCTCTGAGATCGTTGTGGTGAAGTTCGAAGGCGAAGGCCAGTTGAATTTATCAGGCTGGCAATTGAAAGATGAAGACGGCAACACGTTTACATTCCCGCAGATCACACTTTACCCGAACGGCGCTGTACAGATCCACACAGCTACTGGTACAGATACCGTCATTGACCTGTACTGGGGCATAGGCGAAGGCGTGTGGAGTTCGGGAGAGAATGCACGTTTATTTGATTCGCAAGGCAATTTGAGAGCGCTGTATCGAGTTCCGTAAATTTTGATCCGATACTTAACATTAACTTCACCCCGAAACTTGACACCTGAAACCTGGTACCTACTATGACCCAAGCCCTCTATCGTAAATATCGCCCCAAAGGATGGGATGCCGTCATTGGACAAGATCATGTTGTCCAGACGTTGACTAACTCCATCAAAGCGGACCGTGTTGGTCACGCCTACCTGTTTGCTGGTCCACGTGGAACGGGCAAGACGACTGTCGCGCGTCTTCTGGCGAAAGCGGTCAATTGTCTCAACGAAGACCCCGCACAAAGACCCGATAACACCTGTGATTACTGTAAAGCGGTCAACGAAAATCGCTTTATGGATCTGATCGAAATTGACGCGGCATCCAACACATCTGTGGACGATATCCGCGATTTGCGCGACAAGATCAACTTCTCGCCCTCACAAGGCAAATACAAGATCTACATCATCGATGAAGTCCACATGCTTTCGACTGCGGCCTTCAATGCGCTCCTCAAAACACTCGAAGAGCCGCCACCGCATGCAATTTTCGTCCTGGCCACCACCGAAATTCATAAAATCCCCGCCACAGTGCTCTCGCGCTGTCAGCGCCACGAATTCCGCCGCGTGCCCGTGGACGAGATCGTCACCAACCTCAAACAGATCGTCGCCGCCGAAAAACTCACCGCCGATGATGAAGCGCTCGTACTCATCGCCCGTCAGTCAGCGGGGGGCATGCGCGACGCGCAATCCCTGCTCGATCAGCTCGCGTCCACAGGCACAACAATCACGCTGGCGCTTGCGCAACAAGTCCTTGGCACAGCCACAAGCAAAACTGTCCTCGAGATCATCACGTCTATTCTCGATCACCAACCTGCGCACGGCCTCGAAACCATCCACCGCGCCCTAGATTCTGGCGCAGATCCGCGCTCATTGGCGCGTCAAATTGTGGAATATATGCGCGGCCTAATGCTCATTCAAATGGGCAACATTGAGCAGGTCGAAGCCACGCGCGAAGTCAAAACCCAAATGCAAACTCACGCAAATTCATTCAGCACTTCTGATGTTTTGCGAATGATGAAGATCTTCAACAACGCCGCAACCGATCTGCGTGGGGGATGGCAGCCCTCTTTGAGTCTGGAACTCGCCCTCGCAGAAGTGCTGGACGCTCCAACAGAATCTCCCGCGATTGCAGTGGCGCCTCGAACCAAGCCTCAGCCTGCTGCAACTCAAAAGGCAGAGTCTCAGCCCGAGGTTAAGAGCGAAGCGCCCGTCGCAGCAGATAAGCCGATCATCAACTCAGGCGAAATCGTCAAATCCTGGAAGTCACTAGCCGCGTCGCTGCCAAAGTCACAGGCGAACCTGTCTGCACTGCTAAACTCAGTCAAGATGATTGATATTCAAGGCAAAACGCTTGTGCTCGGCCTTGCAAGTGATGTTCTAATTTCAAAGCTTGATAAGCCCGATCAGATTGAAGCGATCCAAAAATTGATTAAAGACCACTTTGGCGTGGACGTGTCTGTTCGTTGTATCGTGACGAACGCCAAAGGCAAGATCCCAGCCAATGTTTCGCAAGATGGCATGGTCGCCACAGCCATTCAGCACGGCGGCGAAATCGTGGATGTAGATTAGTCAATAACGGTATTTGATATTTGAATACTAACTTTTTAAACAGCGAGGTATTTTATGGCAAAAGGATTTAACAAAGGCCCAGCAATGGGCGGCGGGCAGGGCGGCATGATGCAGCAGATTCAGCGCATGCAAAAACAAATGGAAGAAGCGCAGGCGAAGCTCGCTGATGAAGTTGTCTCTGCGACAGCAGGCGGCGCTATCAAAGTCACCATGACGGGCGACCAGAAATGTAAATCCGTTGAGATCTCCCCAGACTTCATCAAAGACGCCGATGCTGAAATGCTGCAGGATTTGATTTTGTCCGCGGTCAATATGGCATTGGACGAATCCCGCGCCCTGCAAGAAAAGTTGATGGGTCCGCTCGCGGGTGGCTTGCCCTTTTAACGATATTTGATAATTCGATTTTCGAATATGCTCTTACCTGAATCCATCCAATCCCTGATCACCGCCCTTGAACGCCTTCCAGGCATTGGGCCAAAGTCCGCCTCACGGCTGGCGTTCTATCTACTCCGCGCGCCCGATGACATCTCGCAGGATCTATCTGCGGCGCTGGCGAATCTCAAGGTCAATACTGCCTTCTGTCAGGAATGCTTCAATATTACCGATGCAGGGCGGGTTCGCTGCGAGGTATGTGAGTCAACCAAACGCGATGCGTCAGTAATCTGTGTTGTTGAAGAAGCGTTGGATGTTCTTGCCTTGGAGCGCACGGGTGGCTTCCAGGGAAAGTACCATGTCTTGCAAGGTGTGTTATCTCCCATCGAAGGCATCGGTCCCGATGATTTGAAGATCAAGCAATTGGTGGCGCGTGTCGCCAGTGGGGAAGTGAAGGAAATTATTCTTGCTACCAACCCCAGTATGGAAGGCGATGCAACTGCACAGTATTTACAAACACAACTAAAGAATTTTGATGTTCATGTTACCCGTCTTGCCAGAGGTCTACCCGTAGGCGGTGACCTTGAATATGCCGATCAAAACACCTTGCTAAGAGCTTTATCTGGAAGACAGGAAATGAACTAAAATCAAGTGACAGTCACCTCAAAGGTGACTGTCACTTTTTACTCTCATGAATATCACCATCCTCACTTATGGCTCTCGCGGCGATGTCCAGCCTTTTCTACCCCTTTCGCGGGGTTTAATGGATCGCGGCCATCAAGTAATTCTTGCTGCGCCGCTTCGTTTCAAAAATTTGGTCGAGGAGCATGGCATAACCTTTGCTCCGCTTGCGGGCGATCCTGAAGAGCTTAGTCGCCGCTTGAATGATTCTGGCTACAACTACTTCAAGATGATTCGTGAGTTGATGGATCATGCAGTTAATATCGGCGCAGATGTCATGCGTCAAACTGAAGAAGCCTGCAAAGATGCCGATCTCATCATCCACACCTTCACCCATGCGGTGGGAGCACACACGCTTGCCCGCGAAAAAAATATCCCCGATATTCACATCCAAACCTTTCCCGTGTTCACACCCACGGGCGATTATCCGAATATCGCCATGCCAAATCTTGGTGTGCGTGCACTCAATCGCCTTTCGCATGTTGCATCTTCAAAGATAACTTGGCTTACTTCGCGGATGGGATTTGAACAAGTCCGTCGTAAAGCAGGACTCCCCAAACGGAAATTATTCTGGCCTTTTGATGACAATCCGCCTCGCCTTCGGACCCCGATCCTGTGTGCGTGGAGCCCAAGCATTCTCCCCGCCTCAAGCGACTGGCCGCCGCGAGTACATGTCACTGGGTACTTTTTCCTTCCGCTCGACGAATCTTATTCCCCACCAAATGAACTTGATGTATTTCTGAAATCAGGTAAATCACCCGTATGTGTTTCGTTTGGCAGTATGGTCAATAAGGATGCAGAACGAAACAACGATATTGTTGTTGATGCATTAAAGAAAACAAACAACCGTGGAATTATTCTCTCAGGTTGGGGAGGTGTAAAGAATCAATCATCCAAAGATTTGATTTACCTTGAATCCGTGCCGCATGATTGGCTATTACCATGCTGCAAGATGATCGTCCATCATGGTGGGGCAGGGACTACGTCCGCTGGGTTGCGCGCTGGTATTCCAAACATCGTTGTGCCATTTATGGCAGATCAACCATTCTGGGGAAATAGAGTCCATGCGATTGGTGTAGGCCCAAAACCTATTCTTGTTAAAAATATTTCTGTTGACAAATTAACGTATGCAATTGTTGAGGCTGAGTCAAATGTAATTCGTGGTCGTGCGCAAGTTATCGGTCAAGACATAAGAAGCGAAGATGGAGTAAAAGATGTGGTAAAGTTGATCGAAATGTATGCTGATGAGTTTCGTTCAAGTGTTGATCAAGTTGTTTAGAAACGAATTTAAAACCCGTGCGATTTTTTAAGGTTGAGTTTCTGTTTTACTATTGACAATCTCTCGAGAATGCATATAATTGCCCTTCGCCAGTAGAAACGAAAAAGATTTCGTCACCCAGACAAATCGATGACAACTGAGTAACCGTCCCACGTTAGAGACACAAACCATATGTTTTTGGTTTCGCAGTCTAACGAGCCGATGCAGAAAAAAGCATCGGTATTTTAGTGTGTGAAAACACTTGACAAAACGGTTATCGAGCAGGTAGAATACGGCTCGCTCAAATGGCAAGCACCTTAACAACTGAAGAGTGATAGGAAGCAATAACTTTGTTGAATCAGTAAATCCGTAACTTACACTCGCAAGAGTGAAAATTTTTTGCGGAGAGTTTGATCCTGGCTCAGGATGAACGCTGGCGGCGTGCCTAATACATGCAAGTCGAACGAGGTGCTTGAGTAGCAATACAAGAGTATCCTAGTGGCGAACGGGTGAGTAACACGTTGGTGACCTACCCCAAAGTGTGGGATAACAGTCCGAAAGGATTGCTAATACCGCATGTGGTTTTCGGAATTAGAAACCGATTTCTAAAGGAGCAATTCGCTTTGGGAGGGACCTGCGTCCCATCAGCTAGTTGGTGAGGTAATGGCTCACCAAGGCGACGACGGGTAGGGGACCTGAGAGGGTGGCCCCCCACAATGGAACTGAAACACGGTCCATACACCTACGGGTGGCAGCAGTAGGGAATATTGCACAATGGGCGAAAGCCTGATGCAGCAACGCCGCGTGTGCGATGAAGGCCTTCGGGTCGTAAAGCACTTTTCTGGGAGATGAGAAAGGACAGTATCTCAGGAATAAGTCTCGGCTAACTACGTGCCAGCAGCCGCGGTAAAACGTAGGAGGCAAGCGTTATCCGGATTCACTGGGCGTAAAGCGCGTGCAGGCGGTTTGGTAAGTTGGGCGTGAAATCTCCTGGCTTAACTAGGAGAGGTCGTTCAATACTACCAGACTAGAGAGTGGTAGAGGAAGATGGAATTCCCGGTGTAGTGGTGAAATGCGTAGATATCGGGAGGAACACCAGTGGCGAAAGCGATCTTCTGGACCATTTCTGACGCTCAGACGCGAAAGCTAGGGTAGTAAACGGGATTAGAGACCCCGGTAATCCTAGCCGTAAACGATGTAAACTTGGCGTTGGTGGCTTTAACTCCATCAGTGCCGAAGCTAACGCGATAAGTTTACCGCCTGGGGACTACGATCGCAAGATTAAAACTCAAAGGAATTGACGGGGGCCCGCACAAGCAGCGGAGCGTGTGGTTTAATTCGATGCTACACGAAGAACCTTACCCGGGTTTGACATGCAAGTGGTAGTGATCCGAAAGGTGAACGACCCGCAAGGGAGCTTGCACAGGTGTTGCATGGCTGTCGTCAGCTCGTGTCGTGAGATGTTCGGTTAAGTCCGCTAACGAGCGCAACCCTCGCTGTATGTTACATGTGTCATACAGGACCGCCGGTATCAAGCCGGAGGAAGGTGGGGATGACGTCAAGTCCGCATGGCCTTTATGTCCGGGGCTACACACACGCTACAATGGTCGGTACAATGGGTTGCTAAGCCGCGAGGTGGAGCCAATCCCCCAAAGCCGGCCTCAGTTCAGATTGCAGGCTGCAACTCGCCTGCATGAAGCTGGAGTTGCTAGTAAACGCGCGTCAGCTATAGTGCGTTGAATACGTTCTCGGGCCTTGTACACACCGCCCGTCACGTCATGGGAGCTGGTAACACCTGAAGCCGGTAGTCTAACCGCAAGGAGGACGCCGTCGAAGGTGGTGCTGGTGACTGGGACGAAGTCGTAACAAGGTAGGTGTACCGGAAGGTGCGCCTGGATCACCTCCTTTCTAGAGTTCTTGAGCGGTCTCCTTGGAGATTTGCTCTACTCATTTGTACTACGCCCTTACGGTGTTTTGGGCGCTGATTTTTCAAAGGTACGTTTCCTATCACTCCTCAGTTGTTCAGGTAATTTGCGGGCTTGTAGCTCAGTTGGTTAGAGCACTGTGCTGATAACGCAGGGGTCACAGGTTCGAATCCTGTCAAGCCCACTCCCAAGTAAGCTTGGGGATGTAGCTCAGTGGGAGAGCAGCGCGTTTGCAACGCGAAGGTCGCGGGTTCAAATCCCGCCATCTCCACTGAAATACTATGTAAGTTTGGAGAGATATAAAAGATTGTTATACGGCAAGAAGACATAAATTTTGTAAAAGCACCGCATCTGTAGGTTTTTCTGACCTGGCGGTGGTTGCCGGGTCGTTTTTTCTCTAACAATAAAATATGTTGAAGGGTAATCGATGCCCTTGATTTAGATCAAGAGTGTCGGTCACTGGTCAACAGTGAATATGAACCTTAAAAACTGAATAGTAATGATGATGTAGCGATAAAGCAATTTATCAAAAGTTAAATGAAAAGTATCAATTTCTCCGCATCACGTGGAGAAGCTACTAAGAGCTTATGGTGAATGCCTTGGCGCCAAGTGCCGATGAAGGACGTGGGACACTGCGATAAGCCTCGGGAAGCCGTGTACAGGCGTTGATCCGGGGATTTCCGAATAGGGAAACCAACCGTTGTGAACCAACGGTATCCTCTTGTTGAACACATAGACTTGAGGAAGGGAACCTGGGGAACTGAAACATCTAAGTACCCAGAGGAAAAGAAATGATTCCCCCAGTAGTGGCGAGCGAACGGGGAAAAGCCCAAACCGATTCTGCTTGCAGAGTCGGGGTTGTAGGACCGGCATATGGAAGTTACAAAACAATCAGTTAGCGGAAAGGTGTGGGAAAGCCTGCCAAAGAGGGTAATAGCCCCGTATGCGAAAACTGATTGACTTCCGCCGTGTTCCTGAGTACTGCCGTGCACGCTAATACGGCAGGAATCTAGGGAGTCCACTCTCTAAGGCTAAATACACTTGGCGACCGATAGTGAACTAGTACCGTGAGGGAAAGGTGAAAAGTCCCCCTGTTAGGGGAGTGAAATAGAACCTGAAACCATAAGCTTACAAGCAGTTGGAGGGCTAACGGCAAGTTGAGCCCCCTAGAAATAGGGACGTTCCTTGCTATGCCTGACAGCGTGCCTCTTGGAGAATGAGCCTGCGAGTTAATCTCAGTGGCGAGGTTAAGGGATTTACACCCGAAGCCGTAGCGAAAGCGAGTCTTAATAGGGCGTATAGTCGCTGGGATTAGGCCCGAAACCATGTGAGCTACCCATGGGCAGGGTGAAGCGAGTCTAATCACTCGTGGAGGCCCGAACTCACTAACGTTGCAAAGTTAGGAGATGACCTGTGGGTAGAGGTGATATGCCAATCGAACATGGAGATAGCTGGTTCTCCCCGAAATAGCTTTAGGGCTAGCGTCATGCGTTTAGTACTGGAGGTACAGCACTGAATGGGCTATGGGGCTTACAGCTTACAGAACCCAATCAAACTCGGAATGCCAGTACTCCATAGCATGGCAGTCGGACTCCGGGAGATGAGTTTCGGGGTCGAAAGGGAAACAGCCCAGACCATCGGCTAAGGTCCTAAAATCTATGCTAAGTGGGAAACGAGGTGAGGTTACTTAAACAACCAGGAGGTTGGCTTAGAAGCAGCCACCCTTTAAAAAGTGCGTAACAGCTTACTGGTCTAGTGACTTCGCGCGGAAAACTTAACGGGGCTAAGCATAGTACCGAAGCCATGGGTCTCAACGAAAGTTGGGGCAGTAGGGGAGCGTTCTGTCAGCGGTGAAGGTCGATCGTAAGGGCGACTGGAGCGGACAGAAGTGAGAATGCAGGCATGAGTAGCGTACAAACACGTGAGAACCGTGTTCGCCGTATATCTAAGGTTTCCGACGCCAGGTTGTTCCGCGTCGGGTTAGTCGAGTCCTTAGTCGAGGCCGAAAGGCGTAGGTGATGGACATCCGGTTAATATTCCGGAACCGCTAGGAAGTGCGATGGGAGGACGCAACGAGGTAGGCCAGCCCATTATTGGATTTGGGTGCGATCCATTTAGGCGTTGAGACCGGTAGGCAAATCCGCCGGTTGAGCTGAGGTGGAAGCGAGCCTTAAGGCATAAGTGGTTGAGCCTTGTTGCCAAGAAAAGTCTCTAAGCATAACTTCCCAGCGCTCGTACCGCAAACCGACACCGGTAGATGGGTAGAGTATACCAAGGCGAACGGGAGAACCCTCGTTAAGGAATTAGGCAACATGACCCCGTAACTTCGGGAGAAGGGGTACCCTCCTTGGTGTTAAAGCTTCGGAGGGTCGCAGTGAAATGGCTCTGGTGACTGGTTAACAAAACCACAGGTCTCTGCTAAGCCGCAAGGCGATGTATAGGGGCTGACGCGTGCCCAGTGCCGGAAGGTTAAAGGGAGAGGTTAGCGCAAGCAAAGCTTTGAACTGAAGCCCCGGTGAACGGCGGCCGTAACTATAACGGTCCTAAGGTAGCGAAATTCCTTGTCGGGTAAGTTCCGACCCGCACGAACCGCGTAACAATTAGAGCACTGTCTCGACGAGGGACCCGGTGAAATTGAAATGGCTGTGAAGATGCGGCCTACCCGCAGCAGGACAAAAAGACCCCGTGGAGCTTTACTGCATCTTGGCATTGTATTTGGATATAATCTGTGTAGAATAGGTGGGAGGCTTTGAAGCTGGCGCGCTAGCGTCGGTGGAGCCATTAGTGAAATACCACCCTGATTATGTTTAGATCCTAACCCCATTCCGTAATCCGGATGGGGGACCGTGCCAGGTGGGCAGTTTGACTGGGGCGGTCGCCTCCCAAAAAGTAACGGAGGCGCCCAAAGGTTCCCTCAGGTGGAATGGAAACCCACCATAGAGTGTAAAGGCATAAGGGAGCTTGACTGTAAGGCCAACGCGCCGAACAGAGACGAAAGTCGGGCTTAGTGATCCTACGGTACCGAGTGGAAGGGCCGTAGCTTACCGGATAAAAGCTACCCCGGGGATAACAGGCTGGTGAGATCCAAGAGTTCACATCGACGATCTCGCTCGGCACCTCGATGTCGGCTCATCGCATCCTGGGGCTGGACAAGGTCCCAAGGGTCGGGCTGTTCGCCCGTTAAAGCGGTACGCGAGCTGGGTTCAGACCGTCGTGAGACAGGTCGGTCTCTATCCGCTGTGGGCGTAAGGGATTTGAAGGGAGCTGCTCCTAGTACGAGAGGACCGGAGTGGACAGACCTCTAGTGTGCCAGTTGTTCCGCCAGGAGCATCGCTGGGTAGCCATGTCTGGCAAAGATAACCGCTGAAAGCATCTAAGTGGGAAACTTGCCCTAAGATTAGATCCCTGTATTCCCGTAAGGGAGTAAGACCCCAGGTAGACTACCTGGTATATAGGCAGTATGTGTAAGCGCAGTAATGTGTTAAGCTAAACTGTACTAATGGTCGAGGGCTTACTTGCGTGATGCGGAGAACTTGGTACTTTTCGAATGATACATCATCGTTTATAATTACTATTCAGCACAATCTAGTGAAATTGTCCCTTGGTGATTTGAGCGACAGAGGTACACCCGGTCCCATACCGAACCCGGAAGTTAAGTCTGTCAGCGCCGATGGTACTTGGAGGGCGACCTCCCGGGAGAGTAGGTCATTGCCAAGGGGCTTTTCTTTATCAATTACACGCGCGGTATCTTTTCATCCGCGCGTGAATCGTGTATAATTCCAAAAGCAGTTTCGGCGTGGATAAGAATCAATTATCCACTGTTCAAATTCGAGGAGTTATGAAGCGTGTCTTTTGATCATAGGATCATTTAGTTCGTTTCTGTTCTTTTGATGAAATCCTCGGCCGACTCTGAGTGCAGGCCGAGTTTTTATTTTCCATGTGAAAGGTGGTGAATTTAATTGGCAGGAGTAAATTTACGCAATGGCGAGTCTCAAGACTCTTTGCTCAAGCGCTTTCGTAAAAAAGTCGTCAAGAGTGGTGTGTTGAGCACCGTCCGCCGCAAACGCTGGTTCGTTTCAAAGAGTGAAACGCGCCGCATGGAAAAGAAGAAAGCAATTCGTCGCATCAAAAGACGTTCCTTTAAGGACACTGAATAATTCAAGAGGCGTGTATGACTAAAGAAGAAGGCAAAATCAAGGTTGATGGTATTGTGATCGAGGCTCTGCCTGGAACTCAATTCCGTGTACGGCTCGATAATGGTCATGAAGTCCTGGCATATCTTGCGGGTAAAATGCGCAAGCATTATATTCGTATCTTGCTTGGTGACCGTGTTGCGCTTGAAATGTCTCCCTATGATATGGCGCGGGCACGAATTACTTTCCGCCAGCGCAAAATTGCCCCTGTCGTCACTACCAAAGAATAATTTCATCCTTAAATCTAATTTGCAAACAAAAGAGGCTCTCATTTCTGAGAGCCTCTTTTTGATTCATATAAGTTGAAATTTAGGGAAGTTCACGCCAGGAGCTGAGCACCTTCATGTAATTGGCACGTTCAAAAGCCGCAGGTTCGCGTACATTCCTCTGACTCATGCTGCCTTGCATTTGTTTGATGGACTCATATTCCCGTTCTTTCATCCAGGTTTGCAATTCGTCCAACATGGCTGGGATGACCTTTTCGCCATTGTGGAGGAGATTGGATGCCATCATTGCTACTTTTGCGCCAGCCATCATGGATTTGAGCACATCTGCGGCGGTGTGAATGCCGCTGGTGAGCGCATAGTCTGTGTGAATGTTTCCGTACATGATCGAGATCCAGCGAAGGGGAAGGCGCAGATCTGAGGATGAGCTAAGTTCCAGGTTATGGACAACATTTAGTTCATCGAGGTCGAAATCTGGCTGGTAGAAGCGGTTGAAGAGGACAAGCCCGTCAGCACCCGCCGCAACGATCCGTTTTGCGAAATTTGGCAGGGCTGTAATGTAGGGACTGAGCTTCACAGCCAGCGGAATACTGATCGCGGACTTTACTTCAGCCACCAGTTCCACCTGAGCGTTTTCGACATCGTCGCTTTTCATATTGGGATCAGTGACCAGATAATACAGGTTCAATTCGAGCGCATCTGCGCCTGCTTCCTGCATTTTCTTCGCGTAACTGGTCCAGCCACCTTTGGAGACGCCGTTCAAACTGCCAATGACAGGGATGCTCAGAGCCTTCTTCATGGCTGTCAACTGGTTGAGGTACTTCTCGGGGCTGACGGCGTACATGCCGCCGTCAGGGAGATAGGTGAGGGCCTCGGCGAATGATTCAGTACCGCGAGACAGGTAATGGTCCAGTTCGAGCGATTCGTGGATGATCTGCTCTTCGAAGAGGGAATACATCACGATGGCGGAAATGCCCGCCTCTTCCAACCGTCGAGCTGTTTCGATCTTCTTTGAGAGAGGAGAAGCTGAAGCGACGAGCGGATTTTTTAAGTTCAAGCCAAGATAGGTAGTAGAAAGATCGGTCATGTCTGCTATTCCTTTTTGTCGTTTCCGTAATGCATGGACGCCATTTGCTGATAGAGAGTCCAACGGGCTTTCGCGTCGTGCTGAGCTTCCTTCATCAGTTCCTCGGCACGTTCCTCGTTCATTTGAGTGAGCATCTTGTAACGAGTTTCATTGTATGCGTATTGTGAGATCGGAATGCTCGGTTCCTTGGATTCGATTACGAGTGGGTTTTGGCCTTCGATCGCCAAACGTGGATCGTAACGGTACATGGGCCAGTGACCTGACTGTACCGCCAGTTTTGACTGATCGAGACTTCTGGCCATATCGTAGCCATGCGCAATGCAGGGACTGTACGCGATGATGAGGGATGGGCCGTCGTAGGATTCAGCCTCAAGCAGGGCACGCAGGGTCTGTTGGTCGTTGGCGCCCATGGCCACACGTGCCACATAAACGTAACCGTAGGACATGGCGATGAGACCGAGGTCTTTCTTGGGCAGACCTTTGCCGCTCATGGCGAATTTTGCAACTGCCGCACGAGGCGTGGACTTGCTAGCCTGGCCGCCTGTGTTTGAATACACTTCGGTGTCCAGCACGAGGATATTGACGTTACGTCCGCTGGCAAGTACATGATCGAGGCCGCCGTAGCCGATATCGTACGCCCAGCCGTCACCGCCGATGATCCAGACCGATTTCTTGACGAGGTTGTCTGCGAGACTGACGAGATCTTTGGCGCGGGTATCGCTGGATTTTCCAAGCTTCTTTTTCAACTCAACGACACGTTCGCGTTGTGCTTGAATGCCTGTTTCGTCAGATTGGTTTGCAGAAAGCAGGGCATTGACCAGTTCTGTGCTCAATTCGGTTTCAAACGACTTGACCAATTCATGAGCGTATTCAGTTTGCTTGTCGATCGTCAGGCGCATACCCAAACCAAACTCGGCGTTATCTTCAAACAACGAGTTCGACCAGGCAGGTCCGCGTCCGTCGGCGTTCTTGGCCCATGGGGTGGTGGGGAGGTTGCCGCCGTAAATGGACGAACAGCCTGTTGCGTTCGCGATCACAGAGTGGTCGCCGAATAATTGAGAAACGAGTTTGACATACGGGGTTTCACCGCAGCCCGCGCACGCGCCGCTGAATTCAAACAATGGTTGCAGCAACTGTGAATTCTTGATCGTGGAAGGATTGAACAACTTCCTGTCCATATCTGGAATATTGATGAAGAAATCCCAGTTCTTGGCTTCGGCATCGCGCAGGGGCGGTTGGGCTTCCATATTGATCGCCTTGCGTCCCACCTGGGTCTTGTCCTTCACAGGGCAAACTTCCACGCACAAGGTACAACCTGTGCAATCTTCGGGAGCAACCTGCAATGTGTAGGCAAATCCAGTCGAAAATTCCTTGAACTTCGAAGCAGTGTGCTTGAACGTCTCAGGCGCGCCAGAGACCAATTTTTCATCATACACTTTGTGGCGAATGACCGCATGCGGACAAACCATCACGCACTTTCCGCATTGGATGCACAGATCCGCATCCCATACGGGAATTTCGAGCGCGAGATTGCGCTTTTCCCATTGGGTCGTGCCTGTTGGGAATGTACCATCCACGGGGAAGGCAGAGACGGGGATATTATCGCCGTCAGAGTCGATGATCTGACCAAGCACATCGCGGACGAATTCAGGCGCTTCCTTCGGGACTGGGAGCCTGCGTGTCGTCTTTGAGGTTACCTTCGCTGGAACTTTGACCTCATAAAGGTTCGCGACAGTGGCATCCACAGCCTCGAAATTCTTCTTGACCACGGATTCGCCGCGTTTGCCATAACTCTTTTCGATGGCGTGTTTGATCTCGGCAATGGCTGCCTCGCGAGGCAAAATGCCGCTGATGGCGAAGAATGCAGTCTGCATGATCGTGTTCATGCGGCCGCCCATGCCTGTCTTTTCGGCTACATCATAGCCGTTAATGACATGCAGTTTGAGCTTCTTTTCGATAATATCCTTCTGAACTTCCTGTGGAAGTTGATCCCAAATTTCATCGGGACCGTACATGCTATTGAGCAGGAAGATCGCGCCTTCCTTGGCGTACTTGAGCATGTCCACGCGTTCGAGGAAGGCATACTGGTGACAA
>JAVBXV010000172.1 GCA_030824405.1 Anaerolineales bacterium
CGAGAGATTTCTTTGAACAGGTCGGCAACATGAAACGTGAAAAGAAATTCTTCGACTGCGTCATCATCGACCCGCCTTTTTTCTCGACCACCTCCAAAGGCACAGTGGATCAGGAACACGAAAGCGCGCGGCTGATCAACAAAGTGCGCCCGCTGATCAATGACGGCGGCTATCTGATCGCGATCAACAACGCGCTCTTTGTCAGCGGGCGGGAATACATGCAAACGCTGGAAGTTTTATGCAAAGACGGCTACTTGAAGATCAAAGAACTCATCCCCGTGCCCGAAGATTTCACAGGCTATAACCCCATCGACGCCCCCATCACCGACCCAAGCCCGTTCAACCATTCCACAAAAATTGCAGTACTCGAAGTGAAGCGAAAACAAATTTTATAGAAGTGCAAGGATAAAAGACTCATGCCCATAAAAGTATCTGTATATATTGCCACCAGCCTGGATGGTTTCATTGCCCGCAAAGACGGCGCCATCGACTGGCTGCCAACTGGCGATGAAGGCGGCGAAGATTTCGGTTATGCAGAATTCACATCCACGGTGGACCATCTTGTGATGGGAAGAAACACATATGAAACAGCTTTGACGTTTGGCGTATGGCCATACAGTGGTAAAAAAGTTACCGTGCTCAGCAGTAAAAATATTGAGGCGCCTGCTGAACTAAAAGACAAAGTGGATCTTCTAAATCAGGCACCGCATGAGTTAATTAAAACCCTTGAGCAAAAAGGAACGAAACATATCTATCTCGATGGCGGCAACACCATTCAACGTTTTCTGCGCGCAGGTTTGGTGGACGAGATGACGATCACCAATATCCCGATCCTCATCGGCGAAGGCCTGCCGCTTTTTGGGTCACTGCAAAGCGACATAAAACTTCAGCTCATAGAATCAAGATCCTTCAAAAATGGATTTGTGCAAAGTAAATACAAACTCGCATGAGCGGTGAATTAAATCTGCAAAAATTGATCCAAAACATGCAGCCTGAACTCAACCCAGGCCAATATGTCTATTGCCTCGCAGATTCAAAAGAGCAGGTCAATTCACTTGACCCGCTCTTTTATTTTTTTGAAAAAGAAGGCATGACGATGATCCTGCCAAAAGAAAAAGCGGACGCGATGCACATTCCCTATTCAACAACATGTGCGTGGATCACGCTCACGGTTCACTCTTCGCTTGAAGCTGTTGGCCTGACTGCGGCAGTTTCCAAAGCTCTGACAGAAGCAAACATTAGTTGCAATGTGGTCGCTGCGTTTTATCATGACCATATTTTTGTGCCGATCAAAGATACAGCACGCGCCATGGATACGCTCCAAAAATTGACCCTAAAATAAACTCGGTTGTTCTGGAATATCTGGTTGGATCTCATCCCACGGTAACGGTGGGATGTTTATTTTTTCGGCAATGCGGCGATGAAATTCACGGCAAATATCAGGAGAATTCATGGTGTCAGGCGTATGGCAAAAGATAAACGCATCTGCATTTTGCTCTACTTGCGGAACGAGATAATCCACCCATTCATCGATCAAGCCAAGGTTATGCTCAAGCTCGGGATGGCCGATAAAACGCAGGAAGATGAAATTCCCCGTGCGCTCGAAAAACACAGGGACATCTGGCTTATTCTCCCGCGCTTCGAGCAGACTTTCATAAACACTGCCTTCGATGGCAGCATCTCCCTTCAAACTGCGGATGGGACGTGTATCAATCACAACACGCGCCATGTTGCGGCTTTCCAGTAACTGATTCAATGAAACACGATGCGGCGCATCAAACCAATCCAAGTGACGCACTTCGACTGCCAGCTTAATTTCAGCGGGCCATGCTTCGAGGAATTTGGACAGGTCATCCATCAGACGGGGCGAATAACTGGGCGGCAATTGCAGGAACATTGGTCCAAGGCGTGAAGCGAGGGGTTTCATCACATCCACGAATTGCAGGGCACGGTCAACATAATCCAGCAGGTTTCCATTGTGACTGATGGCTTTGGGAATTTTGGGACAGAAGCGAAATGTCTCTGGCGTTTGTTCGATCCATGCGGCGAGAGTTTTAAATGCAGGCACAGCATAAAACGTTGTATTGCCTTCGATCGCGGTGAGACGCCGCGCATATTCGCGCAAAAATTCAGTGGACTTGGTGCCTTTGGGATAGAAATTCCCAACCCAGCCTTTGAACGACCAAACGGGACAGCCAAAATATATGGACATGCGCATATTATATAACGGGTTTTCTGTACCCCCACAGATATGCTGATTGTCACTTGAAGGCAGATTCGCGGTTGTGCTACTGTGATGTTAATAAGTGGCTCGAACATTTTCCCAGATAAAGGAGATGAACTATGTACAAAAAAATTCTCGTCCCATTGGATGGTTCTCCGCTTGCTGAAGCAGTATTGCCTCACGCGCAGGCACTGGCAAAATCGGAAGGTGCAGAGATCGTACTTTTACGCGTACCCGTTATTCCCACCACCGAATTCATTTCACGCGACCCTGCGGTCATTGCAAGGATCGTCGATGACATGGAAAAAGAAACCGTCGAATATATCGATTTTGAAGTTGCGAAGTTGAATAATGGGGGCGCGAAAGCCAGCGGGTTGACGCGCGAAGGCTCGATACCAGACACGATCATTGAGGTGGCAAGAGAAACCCACGCAGATGTGATCGCCATGTCTACGCATGGACGTTCAGGACTTCAACGCCTATTAATGGGCAGTGTTGCCGAGCAGGTTGTAAGCATTTCCCCGATCCCTGTGATGTTGATCCACCCCAGCACTAATTAATTTTATAGCTACATAATTGAACAGTTAGTGACAGGCTTCTGAATTCAGAAGCCTGTTTTGATTCGTTTTACAAGGATCTTTATATGCGGATAAAAAAAGAAACAGATCGTGTTAATCAGTTTTTCTCGCAACAGCCTTATTAAACTGTAATCTTACTTTTCAAAAAAGGCATTTCCTGCCAATTTTGTTAATCGTTCTAATGAAACTGTTAAGGGGGCCTGCCTTGTAATACGATACCATAAATTCGGTTTGTGCCGATCTGCATTGAACCACTATCTTAAAGAGGTAATATGAAACAATCTGTAAATCAAATTCTGGAGTTCTTCCGAAAACATAAGTACGGCAAGCCAAGCCTGGCCTTGCTGCTTCTTGGGGTGATCTTCCTAAGCACGATGCTCGTGCGCTCCTTAATGCAGGAAAAACCTGTAGCGCTGAGCGATGTCGCTGCCGCCATATCCAGTGGACAGGTAGCAAGAATCGAAGAAATTCAAAACAGCGCCACTCTGATAATCCACTATAAAGATGAAACAGAGAAAACAACGCGGCGGGACCCATCCACTTCCTTTCTGGAGCAAATGCAGTTTCTGGGCGTGAGCAGAAGCCAGATGGCGAAACTGGAATATGAGGTCGTAGAGTCAAACCTGGCTTCCGGTGACAAGGTTGCCAGTATGGTAATCAGCATTGCCATGCTCGGCATGATGGGCTTTGCCATCACACGAATAGGCGGCGGGCTTGGCCGCAAAAAATATGCAGAAGGGATCATTCCGAATCTCACTTTCAAAGATGTCGCGGGCATGGACGAGAACCGCGAGGAATTGGTCGATATTGTCGCCTTCTTAAAAGACAATCAACTGTATGAGCACATGGGCGCGCGTATGCCGCATGGCGTGCTTTTGGCTGGCGACCCTGGAACGGGTAAAACTTTGCTCGCCAAGGCCATTGCCGGGGAAGCTGGCGTGCCCTTCTTTAGCACCTCTGGTTCTGAATTTGTTGAGATGTTCGTGGGTGTCGGCGCAAGCCGCGTACGCTCGCTCTTTAAGAAGGCGCGCGCGAAAGCCCCATGTATTATCTTCATTGATGAAATTGATGCAGTTGGGCGCAAGCGTCACTCCAGCGGCGGAGGCGGCGGTGAGATGGAGCAGGATCAAACTTTGAATCAACTGCTCGTTGAAATGGACGGTTTTGCCGCCACAGACGGAGTGATCGTCCTTGCGGCCACCAACCGCGTGGACGTGCTCGACCCAGCCTTGATCCGCGCTGGCCGCTTTGACCGCCATGTGAACATATCCCGCCCCGATGTAAAAGGACGTGTGTCCATTTTGGAAGTGCATGTTAAAGATCGTCGTCTGGCAGAAGATGTGAATTTGATGGACATCGCAAAATCAACTCCAGGCCTGGTCGGTGCGGACCTGGCGAACATTGTCAATGAAGCGGCGATCCTGGCAGTGCGCGGCGGACATGATGTCATCTCTGTACTTGATTTTCAGGAAGCTGTAGAAAAATCATTGATCGGCGGCGTCCAACAAAAGAGCCGTGTCATCAGTGAAGGCGAACGCCGTACGATCGCTTATCATGAAGCAGGTCACGCAGTTGTGATGCACGCCACGCCCCATTCTGACCCTGTCTATAAGATCACGATCATCCCGCGCGGGCAATC
>JAVBXV010000130.1 GCA_030824405.1 Anaerolineales bacterium
CAGGCAAATTCAGGAATTGGAGGGGGGTAAGAAGGACGATTCGGCCGACTCTAAATAGTGGGGCATGCTGGCGGTTCTTACATAAATCGTATATGGAATTCAGACAGTTTTAATCCCGTGATGGTATCTTTATGGACGTTACCAGCTAATTTTGGAGGCTAATTTTGAATAAAACATTAAAGTATATATTTGCTGCCCTGGTTGTTGTGGTGATCGCGCTCGGCTCATTTGCTGGCGGATTCGTCTCCGGGCATATGCTGCCGTTTGTGGGGTTACCCTCCACTCAGCAAGGTGAAGTGAGCCCGTCTGCACCGACCACACCTGCAGAACAGCAAGCCGCGACCCCTGAAGAAATGCAGGCATTGTTTACTCCCTTCTGGGAAGCATGGAATCTTGTGCATGAAAATTATGTCGACCAGCCCGTGGACGATGTTGTGCTGATGCGCGGCGCTATTGATGGCATGATCGGCGCCTTGGGTGACGAACATTCATCCTACATGGACCCTGAAGATTTCAAGAACGCCAACGCCAGCCTCGAAGGCGCTTATGAAGGCATTGGCGCGTATGTGGATACCACCACTGAATACCTGACCATCACCAGTCCCATCCCTGGTTCACCTGCTGAACGTGCAGGCTTGCAGCCTGGCGATCAGGTGGTGGCCATTGACGATGAAGATATGACTGGTACTCCCGCAGAAGCCGCGCGTTTGAAAGTGCTTGGCCCTGCAGGTACAACTGTCAAACTGACCATTCTGCGCGAAGGCGAAGCGGATCTGCTCGAGTTCAGCGTGACGCGTGAAAAGATCTCTGTTGCATCCTCTTCAGGAGAAATGCTTGAGAATGATATTGCTTATATTCAAATCACGACCTTTGGTTCAAGCACCACGCCAGAATTGCTCGCTACACTTAACGAGTTGATGGCACAGAATCCCAAAGGCATCGTGCTGGATCTGCGTTTCAACGGCGGCGGGTATTTGCAAACCGCTGTGGAAGTGACCTCCCAGTTCGTGGCGGAAGGCGTGGTGCTGTACGAACAATATGGCGATGGCACTCGCACAACCTATGATGTCATGCCAGGCGGTCTGGCTACAGATGAAAGCATTCCAATGGTGGTGCTCATCAATGAAGGTTCCGCCTCCGCTTCTGAAATCGTTGCGGGCGCCCTGCAAGACCTCGGACGCGCCAAGCTCGTTGGTGTAACTTCCTACGGCAAAGGTTCTGTCCAAAACTGGATCCCGTTGAATGGTGATAATGGCGCGGTTCGTATTACGATCGCAAAATGGCTGACCCCGAACGAAACGACCATTCATCAAATTGGCCTGATCCCTGATTTTGAAGTTGAAATGACCACAGAAGACCGCCAGGCAGGTCTGGACCCGCAACTCGATAAGGCTGTAGAAGTGTTGCTGGATATGATCGGTCAATAAAGTATTGTGATCGTGTAATCATGTGAAAGGAGTAAAAAATGTTTTTTAGCCCAACGTATCTACTGTATATGATTCCCGCCTTCATCTTGATGGCGTTGACCTCATGGTATGTGAAACATGCATACAACAAATGGAGCCGCGTCCCCTCCCAAAGCCGCCTGACTGGCGCGCAAGCCGCCCAGAGATTATTGTCTACGGGCGGGATGTACGGAGTACAGATTCAAGGCGTGGCGGGTGACCTCACCGACCATTACGACCCGCGTAACAAAACGCTTTTCCTTTCCAACGGCGTTGCCAATGTTGCCTCAGTTGCATCGGTTGCAATTGCCGCACATGAGCTGGGTCACGCCATGCAGGACGCGGAGGATTATTTCCCCTTGCGTGTGCGCTCTGCGCTTGTGCCTGTGGTTAACATCGGATCCAACCTTGGCTGGATCTTAATCATGGTGGGCATGTTCCTGCGTTTTACAGAACTTGCCTGGCTGGGCGTGATCGTGTTTGCAGGCGGAGCCGTCTTTGCGCTCGCCACCCTGCCCGTGGAATTTGACGCCTCTGCGCGGGCCAAGCAGCTGCTCGTGCAAACTGGCATCATCCAAACGGACGAAGAGAAGCGCGGCGTCAATGCTGTGCTGAATGCGGCCGCGTTGACCTATGTCGCAGGGCTGATCACTGCCATCTTGCAGTTGCTGTACTATGTCACCCTGGTGGGTGGCGGCAGACGTAGAGGTTAAGCCTGCGAAAAGATCGAATCGTGAATACAAAGAGCAGGTGAAAACCTGCTCTTTTATTTTGTGTATAATGCTTGCAATGAAAAAATTCTTTGTCGCATTCATACTCTTTTTAGGGATCGTGGTCGTTGTTCTCAGTTTGGGCGAGCTTGAAACAATTTTGAGCACCCTGGAACACGCCCATTTGCAATATTTTTTTCTTGCGGTCATCGTTCAACTGATCTGGTTTGTAAGTTCTGGAAGAATGTACCAGTCCGTGTTTCATTTGTTGGGTGTACATGAATCCACGCTTACTTTAAGCCGCATTGCAATGGCCGCCAATTTTATTAACATTGTCGCGCCCACAGCAGGCATGGGTGGTGTGGCACTGTTTGCATCTGAAGCACGCAGGCGTGGACACCCCGCAGGGAAAGCCACCGTGGCCGCGGCGTTGTTCCTTCTTTTGGATCAGGCCGCTTTTCTGGTGATACTTTCATTGGGTCTGCTCATTCTCGTGCGCCGCAACGACCTGGATGCAGGCGAGATCTCGGCATCACTGTTCCTGTTTGGCATTGCAATTTCTTATGCATTCATTCTTTATCTGGGCTATCGTTCAGAGGAGAAGTTAGGCAACCTACTCGCAAAGGTGGCGCACTGGATCAATCGTATTGTAAATATTTTTCGCAAAGGGGAATACTTAAGCGAAGTACGCGCGCATGAATTTGCCCACGAAGTTTCAGACGGCTTCTCAGGCCTTACTGAAAAACCATCCAGCCTGTTTCGCCCGATCCTGTGGGGCATCTTTGACAAAGGCCTCTTGATGCTGGTGTTGATGTTCGCCTTTCTTTCTTTTGAAGTTCCATTTTCCATGGATACCATTGTGGCTGGTTTCTCGATCGCCTATCTTTTTTTAATCGTCTCCCCAACTCCTTCGGGCATCGGCATTGTCGAAGGCATCATGCCGATCGCATTAAGCTCCCTTAATGTCAACTGGAGTCAGGCCGTGGTGATCACACTTACCTATCGCGCCGTCACATTTTGGATTCCGCTGGCTTTCGGTGCATGGGCGTTCCGTTCCCTGCATACGATCACCGAAGTGCCTGCGCCAAGTGAAACATAAATAAGCCATTGAATACCCTTTCCGCTTTACTCGATTTCTGGAAGCAGGATGAAGATACCGCTCCCAATTTTTTTGCCTGGCGAACAACACCGCCTCGTCCCGCGCAAACGCTTCCTTTCCCGACCGATCTGCCTGCTTCGCTGCGAGAGACATTATCCACCCGCGGCATTGACTCGCTCTACTCCCATCAACATTCCGCGTGGATGAATGTCCGCGCAAATAAAAACATCATCCTCGCCACGGGCACAGCCAGCGGCAAAACACTATCCTACAATTTGCCCATCCTTACCGCCATGCTTCAAAACCCCGAAGCACGCGCGCTGTATTTATTCCCTACTAAAGCTTTGGCGCAGGATCAACTGTCCACGCTTTTCAACCTGACGCGGGACACTTCATATCTGGCGCCTGCGATCTACGATGGCGACACTCCCCAAAAAGACCGTCCCGCCATTCGCAAGAATGCGCGCATTGTTTTATCCAACCCTGATATGCTGCACACGGGTATTCTGCCGCATCATTCCAATTGGAGTGATTTCTTTTCCAATCTAAAATTCATCGTCATTGACGAAGCCCATACCTATCGCGGCGTCTTTGGTTCGCACGTTGCGAATGTCGTTCGCAGACTCAAACGTGTGGCATATTTTTACGGCGCAAAACCGCAATTTATTCTCGCTTCGGCCACCATCGGGAATCCACAGGAACTTGCTGAACGTCTGGTGGAAGAGCCTGTTGAGTTGATCGATAACGATGGCTCCTCACGCGGTGAACGCCATTTCATTATTTACAACCCGCCTGTCACCGATGCCGCGCTGGGATTAAGAAAAAGCGCCCTGCTCGAAAGCGTGCGTTTGACCAATCATCTGCTGGCACACAATGTTCAGAGTGTTGTCTTTGCGCGCACAAGACGCAGTGTGGAAATTATTTTGACCTATTTGCAGGGCGGCAGAGATCAGAGAGTTGAGAACAGTGATTTTCCTGCTGGTCGTTCTCTGTCCTCTACACCCTCTTCTTCTATTCGCGGCTATCGCTCTGGGTATCTCCCCGCTCAACGCCGTGAGATTGAGCAAGGCTTGCGTGATGGAAGTGTAAAAACTGTCGTGGCCACCACTGCGCTTGAATTGGGAATTGATATTGGCGGGCTGGGTGCGGCAATTCTTGTCGGGTATCCAGGGACGATCGCAAGCGC
>JAVBXV010000218.1 GCA_030824405.1 Anaerolineales bacterium
GTATCGGGTCGCGTGTGTTCGCGGCAACGCTGCTTAAGCAGGGAACTCTCAAAGTGCGCACACAGGCTGTTGGGGCAGAGTCTGCTTTCGGGCGCGTCATCAAAATGGTGGAAGAAGCCGAAGCGCACCGCGCCGATGTGCAGCAGTTCGCCGATAAATTCAGCACGTATTATTTGCCCGTTGTGATGGGCATTGCCGCGCTCACATTTTTGTTCAGCCGCAACCCACTCGCCACCGCCGCAGTTTTGCTCGTGGCATGTTCATGCACCATCGCGCTCGCCACACCCATCGCCATGCTCGCAACGATTGGCGCAAATGCAAAACGCGGCGTGCTCATCAAAGGCGGAAAATATTTGGAAACACTTGCGCGTGCCGATGTTTTGTTAATAGATAAAACAGGGACGTTGACGCTGGGTAAGCCGATCGTAACGGATATCATTTCATTGAACGGCATGGACGAAGCTTCGCTTCTTTCCGCCGCCGCATCTGCCGACCGTTACTCGGAGCATCCCCTCGCTGACGCATTGCGCCGCTCCGCGCATGAACGCGGACTGCAATTGCAGGAAGCAACGAACTTCGAATCACTCGCAGGCATGGGCGTACGTGCAAATGTCAACGGCGCAACGATCACAGTCGGAAAGCAATCACTGCTGAAAGAATTCGCCCCGCCAGCGCAGGCACAAACTTTGGAAGCACAAGGTAAAACAGTTTTGTTCGTTTCACAAGATGGCGCACTTGCAGGGTTGATCGCCGCCTCAGACACGTTGCGAAACGAAGTTCCAGAAGCATTGCAGGAAGCGAAACGCCTCGGCATAAAAAAGATCGAGCTGCTGACTGGCGACAATGAACAGACCGCATCTTCTGTTGGCAATTCATTGGGCATATCGTTCCGTGCAAATCTTTTGCCCGAAGATAAAATTCGCATCGTAAAAGAATATCAATCGCAGGGACATATCGTCGTCATGGTCGGTGACGGCATCAACGATGCGCCCGCGCTTGCACAAGCCAACGTTGGCATTGCCATGAAAGCAGGCACAGACATCGCCATCGAAGCCGCACACATCACCCTCATGCACGAAGATTGGATGCTCGTTCCACACGTCATTGCCACTGCCCAACGCACCATGCGTGTGGTGAAAGGCAACCTCGGTTTCACTGCCGCATACAACATCATCGGTCTCGCGCTCGCAGCATTTGGTTTTCTTCCACCCATGCTCGCTGCCGCACTTCAATCCATTCCAGACCTTGGCATATTGGGCAACTCGGCACGCTTATTGAAACAACAAAACAAACATGGATAATCATTCGCACTCCCACTTCGGCGACCTCGCCAACCAAACCACAAAACGCCTCGCCCTATCCCTCGCGCTGACCGCCGCATTTGTTGTCGTTGAGATCATTGCAGGCATATTCGGCAACAGCCTCGCCCTGCTCACGGACGCCGCGCATAACTTCACCGATGTAATTGCCTTGGGATTAAGTTGGTACGCGTTGAAAGTTGCCACCAAGCCCGCCAACTCTGGCAAGACATTTGGCTATCATCGTGTTGGGATTTTGGTCGCACTGGTCAACTCGACAACCTTGATCTTGATCGCACTGGGAATTTTTTACGAGGCATATCAACGCTTCCTTGCCCCGCCCGAAGTTGATTCAACGATCCTGATCGGAGTCGGCACTCTGGCATTTTTGATCAACGCAGGCACGGCCTGGCTGGTCAAAAGCGGCAGCGAACATGACCTGAACCTGCGCAGTACATTCCTGCATTTGATGGGAGATGTCATGTCCACGCTGGGCGCGGTTATTGCGGGCATCATCATTGCCTTTACAAGCTGGAACTGGCTCGACCCATTCGTCAGTGTCTTAATCGGCGTATTTATTTTATGGAATGCATGGGATATTCTGCGCCAATCCATTCACATTCTGTTGGAAAGTACCCCCGCAAGCATCAACATGGAATTAATGGTGGAAGACATCACCAAAGTGGACGGCGTTCAAAGCGTCCACGACTTGCACGTGTGGAGTATCAACGAAAATCTACGTGCCCTCTCCGCCCATGTGGTCATAGACGATATTTCCATCAGCGCAGGGGCCCCGATACAAAACACCATCAACGAGGTCCTTGCTCACAAATACAACATCCAGCACGCAACGCTGCAACTGGAATGCAAGGAATGTCATAGAAACATTCTGTTTTGCGAGATCAACGAACACCAGCATACATAACCTGACAATAAAAATGTGGTGGAGGTAAAACCTCCACCACATTTTTATTTATTCATCTTCGCCGCTTAGCAGCTTAATTCTCTCCCACGGCTTGAGACTTTCATCCTCAGCCAGCAGGCTCTTTAGCTCATACAACTCATCACGCAGAGCCGCCGCCTTCTCAAACTCCATGTTCTTGGCAGCTTCCTTCATTTGCTTTTCCATCTCATGCACGATCTGCTTCAATTCATTGCGGGGCATATCGCCTTTGGTACGATACTCACCCTTCGATTCTCCAACAGACTTGGACGTCATTTCCTCTGCCAGATCACGAATCACTTTTGTAATACTGATCGGCACAATGCCATTCTCTTCATTGTATTTCACCTGCTTGGCACGGCGTCGGTTGGTCTCGTCGATCGCGCGTTTCATCGAGTCTGTCACCCTATCGGCATACATGATCACACGTCCATTCGCATTACGCGCCGCACGCCCGATCGTTTGAATGAGCGCCGTACCAGAACGAAGGAAGCCTTCCTTATCTGCATCCAAAATAGCAACCAAAGATACTTCGGGCAGATCCAAACCTTCACGCAATAGATTGATACCAACCAGCACATCGAAAACACCCAGACGTAGATCACGCAAAATGACAATGCGCTCCAAAGTTTCCACTTCCGAATGCAAGTATTGGACCTTAATGCCCAGTTCCTTCATATACTTGGTCAGATCTTCAGACATACGCTTGGTCAGAGTCGTGACCAAAACACGCTCGCCTTTTTCTGCTCTTTGGTTAATCTCTCCGATCAGATCATCTACCTGTCCCTTGGTGGGACGTACCTCCACCTGCGGGTCAACCAACCCTGTGGGACGGATGATCTGCTCAACAATTTGTTCGGCATGTTCCAACTCATACGGCCCCGGTGTTGCGGACGTGTAAATTGTATTCCCCATTACTTCTTCAAATTCATCGAACTTAAGCGGACGGTTGTCCATTGCACTTGGCAAACGGAAACCGTATTCAACCAGCGTCTCCTTGCGGGCACGGTCGCCGTTATACATGCCGCGGATCTGCGGCACAGTCATGTGACTCTCGTCCAGTACGAGCAGGTAATCACTTGGGAGAAAATCCAACATCGTCCACGGGTGTGTGCCAGCAGCACGGCGGTCAAAATGGCGCGAATAATTTTCAATGCCTGAACAATAGCCAACTTCTTTGAGCATCTCAAGGTCATAGCGTGTACGCTGTTCAATGCGCTGCGCTTCGAGTATCTTTCCAGCCGACTTAAACTGTGCCAGCCGTTCGGTCAATTCATTTTCAATATCAACCAGCGCATCTTTTCTCTTATCGTTATCTGTCAGGTATTGTTTGGCGGGGAAGATCGCAACCTCACTGGGCTCATCATATATCTCGCCGCTGACGGGGTTGAACTGCATGAGCCGTTCCACTTCATCCCCAAAGAACGTAATGCGGTATCCACGTTTTTCCTCGTAGGCAGGGATGATCTCCAGCGTATCTCCGCGCACACGGAAGGTGCCTGGGCGCAGCTCCATATCGTTGCGTTGATACTGGCTCTCGATCAACTGCCGCAATAATGCATTACGGCGATGAACCTCCCCCACCTTCAGGTTAACTGTCCCTTTGGTGAATTCGTCAGGAGAACCCAAACCATAAATACAGGAAACCGAAGCGATAATGATCACGTCCTTCCTGGAGACAAGTGCAGTCGTTGCCGCAAGACGCATCCGCTCGATCTCTTCATTGATCTCGGTCTCTTTTTCGATGAACAGGTCGCGGCGCGGCACATAGGCCTCAGGCTGGTAGTAATCATAATAAGACACAAAATAGGAGACAGAGTTTTCAGGGAAGAATTCCTTGAACTCAGCATATAACTGCGCGGCAAGTGTCTTATTATGCGCCATGATCAACGCAGGTTTTTGCAATTCCTGAATGACAGACGCGATCGTAAAAGTCTTGCCAGTACCTGTGGCACCCAGCAAAACCTGATTTCTCTTACCAGCGCAGACACCTTCTACAAGTCCGCGGATGGCTTCGGGCTGATCGCCCATCGGGATAAAGGGGGCTTGAAGTTTAAATTCCATGATTTTTTCCAGTTTCGATTAGGGGAACGTGTGTTCTATTTTACTGCAAATGCAGGGGAAAGACTAGTGAAGCAGAATCAAGTTACAGATTAAGAGCAAGCGGAACTTGAAAATATCATCCTACAATAGCA
>JAVBXV010000030.1 GCA_030824405.1 Anaerolineales bacterium
CAGACTGGCAATTTCGGCCTGGATTCGATGGAGCCTGTTGTGCAGATCATCATCGGTGACGCCAAACCTGTCACCTACGGCAAAGTAACTCCCTTCGCCGCGCGTCAGATCATGGAAGAACATGTCATTGGCGGCACGATCGTGCAAGCCAATGTTATCCCTTCATAGCCAGAGGCCTTATGAAATTTTTCCGTTCGCACGTTCTGGTATCTGTAGACCCGCAATGTTTGGAAATGGGCGCACACGAAATTGTGGATGCGCTCAATGACGAATTGGTGGCCAATGGGCTGATCGACGAAGTTCAGGTGTTGGAAACTTCCCGCCTGGGTGACCCAGCCCGCTTCGGGCCCGACCTGGTTGTGTATCCAGAAAATGTGCATTATGCCAACCTCAACATGGACGACATCCCCTTCCTCGTCGAAGAACATTTTCTCAAGGGACGCGTCGTCGAGAAGTTCCGCGCCAAAGAGACCATCGTCACTGATGATGAACTTGGCGCACCCAAACCAAAGGAAGTCCGCATTGTGTTACGCAACTGCGGCAAGATCGACCCGCACAACATCGAAGAATATATTGCCGAAGACGGCTATCAAGCCCTCGCCAACGCATTGACCAGTATGACGCCCGAGCAAGTCATTGACGAAGTCATGCGCTCTGGCCTGCGTGGACGTGGCGGCGCAGGCTTCCCTGCCGCCCGCAAATGGCAACTCTGCAGGCAGGTTCCTGACTTTCCAAAATACCTAACCTGCAACGCAGATGAAGGCGACCCAGGCGCATTCATGAATCGCCGTGTACTCGAAAGCGATCCACATTCCGTACTGGAAGGTATGATCATCGCCGCCTACGCCATCGGCGCCAGCATGGGATATGTCTACTGCCGTGCCGAGTATCCAATTGCAGTTGCGAACCTCAATATCGCCATTGAACAGGCGCGTGAGTTCGGCTTCCTCGGCAACAACATCTTCGGCACAGATTTCTCTTTCGACTTGGAAGTGCGCATGGGAGCAGGAGCATTTGTCTGCGGTGAAGAGACCGCCTTGATCGCATCCATTGAAGGCAGGCGCGGCGAACCACGTCCACGCCCGCCGTTCCCCGCCGTCAAAGGCGTGTGGGGCAAACCAACCAATAACAACAACGTCGAAACCTATGCCGTTACTCCGCAAATTCTTTTACGCGGCGCGGACTGGTACTCCAGCATGGGCACCGAAAAAAGCAAAGGCACCAAGACCTTCGCCATCGCTGGTGACGTGGTCAACACAGGCCTGATCGAAGTTCCCTTCGGCCTCAGTCTGCGCGAAGTGATCTTTGAAGTAGGCGGCGGCATCAAAGACGGCAAGAAATTCAAAGCCATTCAAACAGGCGGCCCGATGGGCGGTTGTCTCGTTGAAGAACATCTCGACCTGCCGTTGGATTACGAAGCCCTGACTGCGGCTGGTTCGATGATGGGCTCAGGCGGCCTGATCATCATGGACAATGAAACCTGCATGGTCGATATCGCCCGCTTCTTTATGGAATTCACACAGGAAGAATCCTGCGGAAAATGCACGCCCTGCCGCGTGGGCACCCGCCGCATTCTCGATATTCTTGAAAAAATTTGTGGCGGCAAAGGCACGCTGGAAGATATTGACCGTCTTGAAATGCTGTGCGAAGAAGTTGCCAAAAATTCATTGTGCGGTCTTGGACAAGGCGCACCCAACCCTGTGGTCAGCACGCTCAAACATTTCGGTGAAGAATACATCGCTCACGTCGTAGACAAAAGATGCCCCGCGAAAGTTTGCCGCAATCTCATTCGTTATGAGATCACCACGCCAGCCTGCACAGGTTGCATGGTCTGCGCGCGCAACTGCCCCGTCGAAGCCATCAGCGGTGAACGCCGACAACTCCACGTGATTGACGCGAAGACCTGCATCCGCTGCGGCATCTGCGCGCAAGTTTGTAACTTCAACGCCGTCGAAGTTTTATCCTAGAGGCATCATGATCAACTTAACCATCAACGGTAAACAAATCGAAGTCGAAGAAGGCACCACGGTCCTAACCGCCGCGCGCCAGAACGACATCAAGATCCCAACTCTGTGCGACCATCCCAACCTCACTCCGTACGGCGGCTGCCGTTTGTGTGTCGTCGAAGTCAAAGGCATGCGCGTGCCGATCGCGGCTTGCACATTGCCTGCTGCAAATAACATGGTCATCGAAACAGAAACGCCCGCGCTCAAAACCTCGCGCAATGTGATCCTTTCACTGCTCTTCAGCGAACGCAATCACTTCTGCCCGTTCTGCCAGGTCAGCGGCAGCGATTGCGAATTGCAAAACGCAGCCTACGACGAGCACATGACCCACTGGCCCATGCAGCCGCAATGGACCAACTTCCCCGTCGATACCAGTCATCCATTTTTTATCCTCGATAATAATCGCTGCATTCTCTGCCGTCGCTGCATCCGCGCCTGTGCTGAAATGTCTGGCAACTTCACGCTCACAGTTGAAGAACGCGGCGCGGCCACCATCGTTGTCGCAGACAGCAATGTGCCGCTCGGCCAAAGCAGCTGCGTCTCCTGCGGTTCGTGCGTACAGGTCTGCCCAACAGGCGCGCTCATCGATCGTCAGAGTGCCTATCTCGGCCAAGACAAAGACCTGACCACCACGCGCTCCATTTGCCGCGGTTGTTCGCTCGGCTGCGGAATCGTGATCCACACGCGCGATAATCGCATCGTAAAAATTACAGGCGACTATGAATCAGCCAACGCTGGCACGATCTGCAAGTCTGGACGTTTTCTTCCCGTTGAACAAAATAGAACGCGCCTCACTACGCCTTTGAAGCGGGTCGGTGGACAATTAGTATCCACCAGCTGGGAGGATGCTCTCGCAACTCTCTCCGCCAACTTGAAGCCGCTTAATGGCAAGGTCGCCGCTCTGGCTTCCACCCGTTTATCCGTCGAATCATTATCAGCGTTCAAGTCATTGTTTGCAGAAGGTCTCGGCAGTGACATGGTCACTTCTGTGGAAGAAGGCCGACCAACCGCCTTGCAATCCAAATATGTTGAAAAGAACGGCTCTCCCATCGAAGGCAGACTAGACACCCTGCGCACCGCAGACTGTGTCCTGCTCGTCGGTGTGGATCTGGCCACCACGCACGAAGTCGCTGGGTTCTATGTCAAACGCAATTTACCAAAAGGTACACGTCTCATCATCATCGACCCAAATGAAAACGGCATGAACGATCAGGCAAATATCAACCTCAAACCCAAAGCTGGGACAGATGAAGCTGTCTTCAACGCGATCGAAGCCGCCGTCATCAAGGAAGGTCTCGCCAGCACAGATGCGAAGAAAAGCAAAGTATCACTTGCTGATGCGCTCAAAGTCTGCGGCCTGGCTGAGGAAGATGTGATCGACGCGGCACGCATGCTGGCCGAGTCCATTGCGCCTGTGATCGTCTTCGGCAAGGGCATCACCACTTCATCTGAAGCATCCATCATGGACGCGATGATGCGGGTGGCAAAACTTGTCGGGGCGAGTGACTCAGAGCGCAGAGGCCTGCTGTCGATTAAGGGCGAAGCGAATAGTCTCGCAGCGGCACTGCTTGGGCTGGAAGATGTCTTTGAGGCAAAGAATCACAAGGCGGCATACATCGCAATGGGTGATGATTATGTGACCAAGCGTTTGCTGGAGAAGTTGGAAAAAATATCCTATCTGGTCGTGCAAGCCAGCTACGAATCCGCATTGACCGAACGCGCCGATCTTGTGCTGCCCGTTGAAATTTGGGCGGAAGATGCAGGCCATCAATTGAACGTGGACGGTCATCTGCAATTCGCCTACGCCGCATTGAATGCTCCTGAAGATGTACGCTCGAATTTGGAAGTGTTGAATGATGTCGCCCGCACATTGGGCGTAACCGTGAATGACAACTGGCGCGCCGCGCTGACACAACGCACCAGCGTTGTTGAATTGGAAATGTAGGAGCCGAAATGACCAAACCTAAAATCTCATCTGATTGGATGGCGGGCTGTTCAGGCTGCCACATGTCTTTGCTCGATATCGACGAACGCTTATTGGAAATTGCAGAGCTGGCCGACATTCGCGCCACACCGATTACCGATTTGAAAGAACCCGATGAAAGCGGCGTGGACGTGGGCATTCTTGAAGGCGGCATCAATAATTCATCCAATGAAGAAGTGGCACATCGCATGCGCTCTCGCTGCAAGATATTGGTTGCCTTTGGAGATTGCGCAGTGTTCGGCGGCGTGCCCGCCCTGCGCAACATGTGCGGGACACAGGAAGCATTACAACGCGCTTACGTGGACATTGAAAGCAATGACTCCAGCGGGAAAATTCCCAACGACCCCGAACTGGCCGTGATGAGCAACGTGCGCGCCATTCACGAAGTTGTCAAAGTGGATCTGCATGTGCCTGGCTGCCCGCCCGACCCAGACGTGATCTA
>JAVBXV010000364.1 GCA_030824405.1 Anaerolineales bacterium
TGTTGACGATCGACGTGACCAGTGCAGTGGTCAACGCGAAGACATCACCATGTGCGAGATTCAACGTGCGGACCGTGCCATAGATCAAGGTGACGCCGATAGCATTCAGAGCGAGTACCGCGCCGTTGGAAAGCCCGAAGACCATGATCTGTAGAAAATTTTCAAGCGCATTCGGCTTGTTTGGGTTTTCAATTGGAATGGTTTGACTGTTTTGGACAGCCTGTTTGACTGCCGACCATTCGATCTCATAATCCCCATTGCAGCGCGGCTGACGGTCATGCCAGTGGACAGTAAGATGCCCAGAGACTTTGCTGTTCTCTTCAAAGACCGCTGAGAGCGTCAGGTCTTCATCTAATACGGCTGTGAGTTGGTTGTTCGAGATCACAGGACGGGCATCCAGATCGATCTGCCCATATTCGATACTGGTACAGCGCAGGCCGTCTGAGCCGTTGAAACTATACAAGATCGCAGACAGTTCGCCGCCCTGCACGGTCAGGTTGAGCGTAAACTCCCTGCCGTCTGCAGTCTGGCCTGTTCCCTTCCATTGCCCATCCAGCGGAGAAGACACAAGCGGGCTGGATGCGGTTGGCGTTGCGGAATTCTGAAAACGCGGCGAACTGCAGGAAACCAATAAAAATAAGAATGTCAGAGCAGCATATAAAGTAACACGCTTCAATATTCAGTTCCTTGCCCAAGGATAAAGTCAACTTTCAACCACGCACCCATTACGTTCACTTGTTCGGATTCTAACCCAAGTTTTTTCATCAGGGGATGGCTGTCTAACGCAGAGATATTTAGTCTGTAGGATTGCGTCAACATGGAGCCGCTGTAGAATTCTTTGATCTGCAACGGCGCTTCGACGATCTTTTGAGTACTGGCTTTTTTGAAATCAGAAGCAGAACGCACCTGCTTGAGGAACACCAATGGAATGCGATTGACCAGCGCCTGCGCTGCAAAGCTGACCTGATCTGGATTAATGCTTTTCAAGATCTCTTCCGCAAAATGATCTCTTGTGGAAGGCCAGTCACTCCAACTGATCTGCGGCTGTTCTTCATTCGAAGAGACGCTCAATTCCAACAGCCGTTCTTTTTGGGCAATGGCCGTTGGAGCAAATTGTTTGATGCCAAGCACATCGGCAGTGAAGCGCGGAGATTGAATATCCTGCGGCTTCTCAAAAGTACCCGCCTGTTTATTGAAACCGTAGACTTCGCGCCCCGTGGCGATGGAATTGCTTTCATCCACCAGCAGGGTTGGCAGGAACCAGGCAAGATGATGCGGGACTTCGCCCACGGATGTTTTCTGCATGGCAACGGTTAGAACCCAGAAGCCAACTTCGGTTTCAGGAATGGAGCCAATCTGCGCATCGCGTTCATCTAATGAAGAGACGAGCATGTCCGCATAGACCAATACTACTCTGGACATCAATGGAACATATCGATAAGCAGGCGAAGCGACCGCGTTCAAAGTTTGATCGCATAGTGTGGTCAGCTTCTTTATATCGGCGGGATACAAAAACGCAGCCAGACGAACATCCTTTTGCAAATAGGGACCGCGAAAGACTGGCAACCCAGCGCCATCGTCCACGTAGTCAGGCAGATCGTTATCGAGAGAAGGCACGGCGGTATTCCTTGAGCCAAAGAAATAAGAAAGGGCGGAAACACCCAAAGCGCCGCCCGCAATTTTGAAAAAGTCCCTGCGTCCCAATTTCTTATTATTCACACCTGCTCCATCTCATGGCTTCACATATAGATCGAAGAATTGACTGCTGCGCTCCATGAAAGCGAACCACTGATTGACCGTAAAGGAATGACCTTCACCATCATGCCCAAACAGTTTTGCGTCTACACCCGCCTCTTCGAAGGCCGAATACATTTTTTTCGACCATTCAGGCGGCGTACCTGCGGAGGTGAGCCCGTCTTCGGTGCCGTAGACAATATGCACGGGCGCGGTGACGGAGTCAAAATAATAGATCGGCGAGACGGCCTTCAACATGGCAGGGTCGTTCACTGAATCAAAATAAGCGGAGATCAGATCGGGCGCGAGGTCTTCTGGCAATACATCGGAAGAGTTACAGCCGAACTCAAGCTCGCCCGCGTAGACATCACCCAAACAGCCTGGCCCCCAGCGTTCGATGATGTCTGCAAAATCGGCGCTGACACTTGAATAGAGCACGGCGGCTTTCACGCGCGAATCCACGGTTAGCACTTTCAACGTAACACCGCCGCCCATGCTATGCCCCCACATGCCGATGCGGCTCGCGTCGGCATCAGGGAAAGATGGGAGCGCGTTCATCAGGTTGATCACGTCAATGGCGAGGCCAGAATAATACAAACTCTCGGCTGTGTCGGCATCTGCCCAGGTGCGGTAATCAGATGAGATCGTCAGATAGCCGCGGCGGTTGAGGAATTCGGCGGCGCGGTCGGTGCCATCGCCAGAGAGATAGACAGTGCGCGAAAAGAATCCATGATTCATGACGATGACAGGATACGGCGGCTCACCTACGGTGGGAACCTGCAATACCCCCGTGACAGTAATTCCATCACTGGGATATTCGATCAGATAACGCGTGAACACTTTGGTCTCCAACAGCGTCTCGCGGATGTGTATCTCGCCGCTTTGAAACTCATGCGCGCGCAAGCCTTCGATGGTGTACGCATCCATGGCGACCTGCATGGTGCGCGTTGCCGTTGGGATGGGCGTGATCGTCGGCGCAGGGGTTGCGGAAATGATCACCACCTGCGCGGTGGGAAGTGCGGCAGGTTCAACATTGCCTGCACAGGCGGCCAAAATAAATATCAAAAACAACAGACTATATTTTTTCATTTCAACTCTTCATCAAATAAAGTAACGGCACGTTCCATGAACGCAACCCACGCGCCGCCCGTAAAGGAATGATGCTGCCCTTCATAGACAAACAACTCAACATCCCTGCCTGCATCGAGCAGGCCTTGATTCAATTTATACGACCACTCTGGCGGTGTAGAGCCAATGTAGTCGCCATCTGCTGAGCCGATGTGAATTTGGATCGGAACAGAGACAGCTTCAAGATGGTAGAACGGAGCGATCTCGCGCATCCGCTCTGCGCTGGTAGCGGACTCTACATACGCGGCGATCACTTCCGCTGGCAGAGACTCGGGGATCACGTCTGCTGAGTTGCAGGTTTCGAGCATCTCACCCGCAGTGATATCGCCAATGCAGCCATAGCCCCAACGCGCGATCAAATCTGCATCGTCTGCGGAATTGGGCGCATACAGCACTGCCGCGCGGACAGGCGACTCGAGTGTGAGGATCTTGGTGGTAATGCCGCCGCCCATGCTGTGCCCCCACATGCCGATGCGATTGACATCCGCTTGTGGAATGGATGGCAGCGACGCGATCAGGTTCATCACGTCTGCGACGAGGCCCGTGTGGAAGAATGAATAGCCAATATCCGAGCCGCCCCAACTGCGATAATCTGAAGCGATGGTGATGTACCCGCGTTGGACGAGAAATTCAGCGGCACGGTCTGAGCCATCGCCAGAAGAATATTCGCCGCGTTTGGCAAAGCCGTGATTCATAACGATGACAGGGAATGGCCCCTCCCCTGCTGGGATCTGCAAAACGCCTGTGATGGTCAGTCCGTCAGATGGGTACGAGATCAGGTAGCGGGTGTAGACATCGGTCAGCCCGAGAACAACATCCAGTGAAATTTCGCCGCCTGTAAATTCACGTTCGCGCAGGCCTGCAATCGTGTAGGGATACATCAAGTACGGCAGTGGTGTGGGCGCAGGTGCCAGTGTGGGTGTTAATGTAGGGACGGGCGTATCGGTAGCATGAATGATCGTGACGACAGGCGGAAACAAGGTTGCAGTTGGTGAAGCAGGCGCGGAACTACAAGCAATGAGGAACACGAAAAGAAGATAGACAGCCTTCCTCATGCGTAGTCTACAACCATTTCGATCAAGCCTTCCCCTGCCATTTGCTCGGCCTGGCTCAATACTTGTGCGGCCACTTCTTCATTCAAGTAGGCTTCTCCACAGGCGGGACAGACCTGGGCGGGGATGTGATTGATCACCAGCTTGAATTCGTCGCGTTCAAAAATAATGGAGGTCAGCCCGTGGATGAGTTCGGCCTGGCGGCAGATGATGCAGTTCATAGGAAGCCCTTTTTTAAACACAAAGGGTCACAAAGGAACACAAAGGCGTGGGTCATTTGCGGCTCCGAAAATCTTTTTTCCATTTATTGGCATCAGGCAGATAGACGGTGACAATGGTGATCTCCATTTTTTCGTGATCTTCAGAGGTGACCACATGAAAGGGACGCTTGCCTTGAAACGCGAGCAGCAAGCGGCTGGGTTCGGGCATTTCGGAGGAGTAATCTTCGATCACGTCTGCGGTCTCCAGAGCTTTGCGAACTTTGCCGA
>JAVBXV010000223.1 GCA_030824405.1 Anaerolineales bacterium
TGAGCCAGTCCGAAAGGAGGCGGGTGCCGCCTGTGACAGCGGAACGATCCCCGCCCGCCTCACGCACAACGGGAGCTGATTCGCCCGTAACGGCACTTTCATCCACTGACGCAATGCCCGCTTCGATCTCGCCATCCGAGGGAAGGATATCGCCAGCTTCAACGAGATACAAATCATCTTTGCGAAGAGTTGTAGATGAAACAACTTCAGTTTTTGAAATTGCGCCCTGCACATCCGTCGCCGTGCCGCGTAATCTCTTCGCGGGCGTATCCTGCCGCGCCTTGCGGAGCGATTCTGCTTGCGCCTTGCCACGTCCTTCGGCTAACGCTTCGGAGAAATTTGCAAACAAAACTGTGAACCACAGCCACAGTGCAATTGTCCCGATGAATCCAGTAGGCGCTTCGCCTTGACCGAACAGGGCTTGAATCCATAAGACGGTGGTCAGCACGCTTCCAACTTCCACGACAAACATAACGGGATTGCGCACCATCAAGCGCGGATAGAGTTTGATAAAAGATTCCATAACAGCACGCTGATACATTTTGCGGCGAGCCTGATTCTTATTTTTTATAGTCATAATCATTTCCTTTTCACCACGGAGATCACAGAGGCCACAGAGTTTTTTTTGTTTTTCTCTGTGCTCTTTGTGTGCACTGTGGTGAGTCTCTATTTGAAAACCATCAGGTGTTCCACAATGGGCCCAAGCGCCAGAGCGGGCAGAAAACTCAACGCGCCAACGATCATGATCACGCCGATCAGCCAGGCGATAAATAATGGAGTGTGCGTGGGAAGTGTCCCTGCACCTGCTGGGACTTTCTTCTTGCTCGCTAGTGAACCTGCAATTGCCAAAGCAGGGATCGCCAGCCAGTAGCGTGCGATTAACATGGCAAAGCCAAGGATCGTGTTGTAGAACGGCGTATTTGCGCCAAGACCTGCAAATGCAGAGCCGTTATTATTTCCAGCAGACGAGAAGGCGTATAAAACTTCGCTGAACCCATGCGTGGACGGGTTGTAAATGGTTGCCCTGCCCGCTTCACTCATGAGCGCAACGGCAGTGCCAGTCAACACCACGAAGACGGGGATTAGGATCATGATCGAAGCCATTTTCATCTCGTAGGCTTCGATCTTCTTGCCCAAATATTCAGGCGTGCGCCCGACCATTAATCCAGACACAAATACCGCAATGATGACGAATGCCAGCATGCCATATAAGCCTGAACCCACGCCGCCATAAATAATTTCACCCAATTGCATAAGCCACATGGGGACGAGCCCGCCGAGCGGCATGTATGAATCATGCATGGAGTTGACCGAGCCATTAGAAGCCGCAGTTGTGGCAGTTGCCCAAAGCGCAGAATTTACGATCCCAAAGCGGACTTCCTTACCTTCCATGTTTCCGCCTGGGTTGATGTTCGTTTGAGTTTGGTCAATGCCCATTGCAGTGAAAGCAGGGTTGCCGCCTTGTTCCGACCAGACTGTCACAGCCAGCAAGACAACGAAGATAATGGTCATTACAATTAACAAAGACCGACCCTGACGTGTATCCCCAACCATCACACCAAAGGTGTGGCACAACGCGGCGGGGATAATCAAAATGGCGAGCATTTCGAGAAAGTTCGAGAATGGTGTCGGATTTTCAAACGGATGCGCCGAATTTACATTGAAAAATCCGCCGCCGTTGGTGCCAAGCTGTTTGATGGCAATCTGCGAAGCGGCAGGCCCAAGCGGGAGAATTTGTTCTGCCGAAGACTGTAAAATAGTTACAGCTTTATATTCACTGAAAGTTTGCACTACTCCTTGTGAGACAAGTGCTAATGCAAGAACGATGGACAAAGGCAAAAGAATATACAAAGCGGAACGGGTCAAGTCCGCCCAAAAGTTGCCGATGGTCTTTGTAGTGTGTCTGGTAATTCCGCGAATTAACGCAACCAATACAGCCATCCCCGCCGCCGCAGAGACAAAATTTTGTACACTTAAGCCAAGCATTTGTGTGAGATAACTCATTGTCACCTCTCCGCCATATCCCTGCCAGTTGGTATTTGTGGCAAAGCTCACCGCGGTATTCCATGATGAGTCAGGGGTGATGGTGCCAAATCCCTGCGGGTTGAGCGGCAGGATGCCTTGCAGTCTTTGCAGAACATAGACAAAGAGTAAACCGAGCACATTGAAGGTCAACATGGCAATGGCGTACACTTTCCAGTCCATTTCTTCTTTGGGGTTAATGCCTGAGATACGATAAATGAATCTTTCAACGAGACCCAGCACACGGTCAAGAAAGATGCGTTCTCCTTGATAGACTTTCGCCATATAAGAGCCAAGCGGTTTCGCCAGTCCCAGCAAAACCACCATAAATAAAACGATTTGAATTAAGCTGTAAAGATTCATCCGAACCACTCCGGCTTTACAAGCGCAAGAACAAGGTAGATAAATAGGACCAGCGCAATCACGCCAGTAACAAGATATAAAATATTCATGACTTATTCTCCATCAACCGCTCACAGACTTTAATGAGTCCAAATGTGACGGCGAAGAAGAGGATAGTCAAGCCGATAAAAAGCAGATCATTCATAACGTGCCTCCGTTTCAACTTGAGTGTATGCAGTTGCAGGTCAATATGGGGGCAAGATGATGGGGTTGGGTATCAAGAAAACGTCAAGAAAATGGGGATTTGTAAATTAGAAACCCAAAAGAACCCTGCCTAAACGCAGGGTTCTTTTGGGTTTAAATTATTTTGTTTCAGGACCTGTGATTTATCTTGAAATTTAGCGAACTACTATCCCGTCAGTTCTTCCACCATAGTGCGCTTGTGGAATAGTTTTGTAAAGGGAGCCTGCAGGCCACATTAAATCTGCTTGCTCAGTTGAGTCAGTCCTTCGTGGTTTGTCAGCACGAATTCGGTGCGAGTGACTTCGATCAGCTTTTTATCTGAGAAGCTGTATAAGGCGCGGCAGACCATTTCACGGGTGGAGCCGATGCGCGCCGCCATTTCGTCGAGTGTCAGATAACGTGAGATGGATGCGTCGCCTGCTGTTTCAAAATGATCAAGCAATAGCCGCGCGAGCCTGCCTGCTACAGGATGAAAAGCCAGCCCTTCCACCAGGTTGCTGGCGTGCTGCATCCGATCTGCCATGAGGCGGCTGATCTCCCAAGATACCTGTCCATTGCGGAGGAGGATCGGCAGTACAGAATCTTTTTCCCAAAGATAGAGAATGCTCTTTTCACACGCTTGCAGGGTGACTGGCATGGGCGCGTCTTTGTGAAAAAAAGCAAGTCCCCAAAATAATTCTCCCTTGCCAAAGCAAGCCACGTGTAAGCTGCGTCCGTCGCTGGATTCTTTGAGAGCCTCAACCTGGCCCTCTCCCACCAAAAAAATATGAGGCCAGACATCGCCATATAGAATAACGGTCTCGCCTTTTGAATACGTGTGCCGTCTGGCTTGTTGAATCATCAATTGTTTGTCGTCTTCTGTGATGGACGAAAAGATGGGACTATTTTTGAGCAGGGTTAAAAGGTCGTTCATTAATTACTTCCTGTCCACCAATGATTCCAATTTTTCGCGATCTAAAAACGCGAGTTCCATGCGGCTGATCTGGATCAGTCCCTCGTCGGCGAAGCGATGCAGGGTTCGGCTGACCAGCTCACGGGTAGTCCCGACCGTGTCTGCCATCTGGTCGAGGGTCAGGTCGCGTGGCGCAGATTTTCCATCTGCAGTGGTGTAATGTGATAGCAATAATCGGGCTAGTCTTCCAGCAACAGGGTGAAAGGCAAATCCATATATCACTTCACGGACGTGACGCATGTATTCGATCAGGACATGGGAAACGTCCCAGGCTGCTTCTGCGTTTTGCAATAGGATGGGGAGAATGGTTTCGCGCTCCCAAAGATATAAGACCGCATCTTCGCGGACTTCAAGCGAAGCGGGCATCGGAAGGTTATCCACCACCGAATGCCCCCAGATCACATCACACGGATTGAGACTGAACACAACCTGACGGCGTCCTTCGGGCGATAACATGGCCCACTCCAATTTTCCTGTGGCGATGTAAGCAACATACGACCAAGTCTCGCCCTGCCAGCAGACATATTCATCTTTGCTGTATTTTTTTTCCACCGCGTGTTTCATCAACTCCTGTTTGCTGTATTTTTTTTCCACCGCGTGTTTCATCAACTCCTGGCGGTCATGGTCTGTTAACTTTGAGAAAACGGGGGCTTTCGAGAGGCAATCAAGGATTTTTTGCACGGGCAATCTCCAAAGAATTTATAAAAACGCAAAGACGGCACAACCGCTTTGTGATATTTTTCATATGTAGTCCAT
>JAVBXV010000242.1 GCA_030824405.1 Anaerolineales bacterium
AAAATATTGGGCGCGGCAGAGATGACCTTCTTCTGCATGATCTCGCTCAAAGGTTTACTAAGATCATTTTCAAACAACAAGTCACGTGTCGTCACAATGCCGACGAGTCTTTCATCAGCATCCAGGATCAAAATTCCACCCGTGCCTGTATCTGCCACCAGTTTATTCAAATCTCCGACCGTGTGCGCAAGCGTCATCGTGATCGGTTTTTCCACAATGTAAGACTCGGCTTTCTTCACACGCTCAATGTGGCGCGCCTGTTCGTCGATCGAAAGAAAACGATGGATAATGCCAATGCCGCCTTCGCGCGCCATTGCGATCGCCATTTCACTTTCCGTCACCACATCCATGTTCGCAGAAACGATCGGGATCTGTAAAGTGATCTCTTTTGTCAACCGTGTTTGCGTAGAAAGTTTGCGGCGCGAATCCACGGCGGAATATTGTGGCACCAGCAAAACATCGTCATAGGTCAAAGCAGTATCTTGCAAAATTTTCATAGGGACTCCTGATATCCAAAATCAAACCGCCCGAATTATAATGCTTGACGATGAATCTTTTGGATATAAAGCCGCTTCACACTTAACCGAAAACTGGTCATTTCAAAAGTAGCAGCAACTACGCTGCAGCGGAAGGAATTCCCTCGAAGCAGGATCAGGTATCAGATTAAGTGTGAAGCGATGAATCGGCGTTGAAAATTCTTGAGAGTTGGAATTCGAATTAGGAGAAATCATGACAGTTACAGCAGTGATCGGTTCGCAATGGGGAGATGAGGGCAAGGGCAAGGCCGTGGATTTTCTTGCGGAGCGCATGGATTATGTGGCGCGTTTCAATGGTGGGAATAATGCGGGGCATACTGTGATCAATGAGTTTGGGACATTCAAAATTCACCTCGTGCCATCGGGAATTTTCGCAAAGAATACAACGGGGCTGATCGGCGGCGGCGTGGTGATTGATCCTGCGGTGCTGATCGATGAGATCGAGATGCTCAACAAGGCAGGCATTGGCGTGGACGGCAGGTTGTGGATCTCGCCGCGTTCGCATTTGATCATGCCGTATCATAAAATTTTAGACGGCCTGTACGAAGAAGCCAAAGGCGCGGGCGCAACAGGCACAACCCGCCGCGGTATTGGCCCCGTGTTTGCAGACAAGGTCAGCTACAACGGCATCCGCTGGACGGATTTTGCGAGCGATATGTTCGAGCAGCGCTTGCAAATGCAATTGGAATTGAAGAATAAGATCATCATTGCACTGGGCGGCGAAGCGTTGAAATACGAAACTGTGCGCGATGAGTACCGTGGATATTATTTGAAGTTGAAGCCGTACATCAAGGAATTATTTTCACTCGTGCAGGATGGTTTAAAGGAAGGCAAAAACTTTTTGCTTGAACAAGCCATGGGTACATTTTTGGATACCGATTGGGGAACCTATCCATTCGTGACCGCTTCGACAACGATTCCATCCGCCGCTTCGGCTGGGCTGGGAATTCCGCCAAAATATATTACGAATGTGATCGGTGTGACCAAGGCCTACACCACGCGCGTTGGCGCGGGGCCATTGCCAACAGAAATTCACGATTACGAAAGTGAAGTCTACAAAAAATTTGGCGAAGTTGCCGCAACCACAGGGCGGACACGCCGTGTGGGCTGGCTGGATCTGGAGATCGTAAAAACTGCTGTTCAACTGAGCGGCATGACTGAAATATGTTTAACAAAACTGGATGTGCTGAGCGGGTTGAAAGAGATCCAAGTCTGTGTCGGGTACAAGATGAACGGAGAAGCTGTCCGCTATGCGGATGTGGATGCGTATGGTTTGGATAAAGTGGAAACTGTTCACCAAAGCATGTCAGGCTGGAGCGAAGATATTAGCAAGGCAAGAACATTTGAAGAATTACCCGTCAATGCACAAAAGTACGTGAAGATGATCGAAGAAGCGGCTGGAGTTCCCGTCAAGTGGATCGGGGTGGGGCCAGAACGGGAAGCAACGATAAGAAGATAGAAATCCAAGTGACAGCCACCTTCGAGGTGGCTGTCACTTTTTTACGAATTCTGTATGCTATACTCACCCCATGCCGAAACCAAAACAACTAAAATTCAATTGGGACCCCGCCAAGGCGGAAAAAAATGTCATCAAGTATGATGTCAGCTTTGATGAAGCCGCCACCATATTCAAAGATGCGCTCGCGCTTTATTTTGATGATGTTGAACATTCGCAGCTGGAAAAACGTGAATTTGTGATCGGAAGATCAAAAACACGCGAAAGACTGTTGACCTGCTTCATCGCAAGAACTGAAGACACCATCCGCATTATCAGCGCACGAACTTCAACCCACAGAGAAAGACAGACCTACGACGAAAACTCGGAAATCAAAAAACGGGTAAAGTAAACTCAAATCTCCACCCAATGGCATGAACGGCCGTCCAGATGACAGTTACTTTCCAAAGTGACTGTCATCTTTTAAATCAAATCAATACAAGGTTATTAATTACAAATGGAACTCTACTTCATCCGTCACGGACAATCGATCAACAATGTAAACTGGAAAAATTCAGAGTACACAGAACACCCAGACCCTTTTCTCACGGAAGTCGGGGTCGAACAGGCAGAATATCTGGCAAAATACCTCAAAGAACAACAGCACATCACCAAACCTGAGGCCTGGAATATCCAAAACCGATATGGGTTTGGGTTCACTCACATCTACTCCAGTTTGATGGAACGCGCTGTTGCCACAGCCGCGCCAACCGTGCGCGCTTTGGGAGATGTCCCCTTCACAGCGTGGACAGATATCCACGAAGAAGGCGGGATCTATTCTCGCGAGAAAGAGGTTGAAGTAAAAGGTCTGCCAGGCAGGCCGCGCTCATTCTTCGAACAGAATTTTCCAGAGATCAAACTACCCGAAGGTCTGGACGAATCAGGCTGGTGGAATCGTCCCTTTGAAACTTTGGAAGAACGTCAATCGCGTGCAGATAAGGTCTTCGCTGAGTTACTCGCCCGCCACGGCGACAAGGAAGGCCAGCCCGAAGAACGCATTGCCCTCGTCAGCCACGGTGGATTTTTTGTGCGCTTTCTGTCTGCGATGATCAAACTTCCCTGGCGGCAGGGCGCACACGATATGAAATCCTGGTTCCTGCTCAACAACTGCTCGATCAGCCGCTTTGACATTCGCAAGGACGAGATCCTGATCTCTTATATCAACCGCACAGATCATTTACCCGCGCATTTAATCAGCGGATAACGAAGAAATGAAAAACTAAAAGTTTGAATTCGGAAAACGTTAGCAGTATAATAATTTTGTCGGTGTAATCGTTCAATTCAAACTGGAGGCAAAAATGAACTATCTTGTATGGATCATCTTCGGTGCGCTCGCTGGCTGGCTCGCAAGCATCATCATGAAAAAGAACCAGAGCATGGGCGCGATCGCCAACATCATTGTCGGCATCATCGGTGCTTTCCTTGGCGGTTACATTATGCAGCTCGTCGGCGGCCCGGGCGTCACTGGTTTCAACCTTACCAGCCTGCTTGTGGCAATCGTAGGCGCAGTCGTTCTGCTTTTCGTCGTAGGGCTATTCAGCCGACGTTAAGTAGGAGCTACAAAAGTAAAAAAGAACCGCACATATAAAATGTGCGGTTCTTTTTTTGCTAAAGTGCTTAGAGGGTCACGCCAACGGTAAAGTGAATATGAAGGCACTGCCTTTATTTTCGCCGCCACTCTCCGCCCAAATTTTTCCGCCTTGTGCTTCGACCAGATGTTTTGCGATCGTGAGACCAATGCCCGAGCCGCCGCGTGCACGCGAACGGGATTTGTCCACGCGATAGAAGCGGTCAAAGATATGTGCAAGATGTTCGGGGGGAATGCCCACGCCAGAATCGCGGACGGAAATGCGCGCCATGTTTTTATCTTTTTCGACGGAGACATGCACTGTCCCGTTTTCGGGAGTGTATTGCAAGGCATTGCCAAGCAGGTTGGTTAGTATTTGCAACGCGCGGTCTTCGTCCGCGAGGAGAATGATCGGGGAGTGTGGCAGGCTGGAGTTAAGTGCGACGCGCTTTTCGTCGAATTGGAATTGCATTCGTTTGGTCACCGTTTCAATGAGGCGGGCAAAATCCACAGCGTGGATATCCAATTGCGTTGCTTTTGATTCAACGCGACTGAGCTCCTGCAGGTCATTCACCAATCGATTTAATCTTTCGGCTTCGGCGTGAATTTGTTGATAGGTTTCATCAGCAGCGGGAAGCACGCCGTCCATCAGGCCTTCGGCGGAACCTTTGATGGCGGTCAGCGGGGTGCGCAGTTCATGCGCCACATCACCA